>NZ_AYXS01000024.1:0-4899 GCF_000505765.1 Asaia sp. SF2.1
CGGTCATGCAGGGCATGTTCCGCAACCCGCTGGCCGATCCGGGGCTGATTGGCGTGTCATCGGGTGCAGCGCTGGGAGCGACGCTGATGATCGTTCAGGGCTCGCTATGGTTTGGTGACACTGTTCTCGCCCATTGGGGTATTCCGGCGGGCGGCATGATGGGCGCTTGCGTTATGACTGCCGGGCTCCAGGCGTTCGCAACGCGTCAGGGGCGTCTTTCGACCAGTCGTCTCGTTCTTGCAGGTGTGGCACTCGGTGCTCTTGCCTCGTCCGCGACCGGCATCCTGCTTTACCGGGCCAATGATACGGCGTTGCGGGATCTGACTTTCTGGACCATGGGCAGTCTCTCTGGGGTACGCTGGCCCGAGATCGAAATTCTGGCGCCGCTCACCATTGTCTCTCTTCTGTTGCTCTGGGCGCTTTCACGACCGCTCAACCTGCTGCTGGCGGGTGAGGAGAATGCCGCGCTCATGGGGTGCCATGTGCGGCGGGTGAAATATCTCTGTCTGTTCGCCGTTACGCTTGCGGTGGGACCGGCCGTATCGTTTTCAGGTGTGATCGGGTTTGTGGGGGTGATCGTGCCTCATCTTGTCCGTCTTGCGAGCGGGCCTGACCATCGGATCCTTATCCCGGCCAGCGCCATGCTTGGCGCCATTCTGCTGGTTCTGTCCGACACCTTGGCCCGAATCATTGCGCCCCCTTCCGATGTGCCGGTTGGCATTATCACGGCGGCGCTGGGTGCGCCCGTTTTCATCTGGCTTCTGATGCGCAGCAGTGATCGGGAGATTCCGGCGTGAGCCTGATGCTCGATAATGTCTCTGTCGTTCACGACGGGCGTTCGTTGCTCGATGGCGTGTCCCTCACCCTCTCGCCGGGTGAGATGATTGCGGTGATCGGGCCTAACGGAGCGGGCAAGACGACCCTCATGCGTGTTGCTGCCGGATTGCTCGCGCCAAGTTCGGGCCATGTCACGCTCGACGGCACGCCGCTTCATCGTTTCTCTCCCGCCAGCCTCGCCGCCCGACGCGCCATGCTGACGCAGGACCAGAGCCTCGATGCCCGCTTTTCGGTTGTTGAACTGGTGAGGTTCGGTGTCCAGGCCCGGGGCTCGTCTCGCGTGAGTCTCGACGCGCTCGTTGCCCGGACCTTGGAGGAAGTCGGTCTGGCTGCGTTCAGTGAGCGTGACATCACCAGTCTTTCAGGTGGGGAGCGTCAACGCGCGCATCTTGCCCGTATTCTGGTGCAGCTGCGTTGGCATGGTCATGAAGGATACCTGTTGCTGGACGAGCCCGTTTCAGCACAGGATATCGCTCGTCAGGGGCAGGTTCTGTCTCTCGCGCGGGCGTATACGGGCAAAAACGGCGTGTGCAATGACGGAAAGGCCGGAGGAAATGGCTGTCTCGCCATCTTGCACGATCTGAACTGGGCCGCCGCTTTTGCCGATAGGGTTGTGGTGCTTGCACGGGGGCGGATTTACGACGCCGGCCCTCCTGAGGACGTCATAACACCTTCCATGCTCCAGGACGTATTCGGTCTGACCGATGTCGTTCCGGGGTGCCATCGTGAGACAGGGCGGCCATTTCTGCTGCCGCATGATCTCGTTTCGCCCCGTTCCTCATGAGTAATATCAATAAGATTGTGAAAGTATCGTCGATGTATATCGCCATGAACAGGTTTCAGGTCCTGCCCGAGAGCGAGGAGGCCTTTCGCCAGCGCTGGCTCGATCGTGAGGTCCTGCTGACGACTGTGCCGGGATTTGTCTCGTTTTCGCTGCTGCGCGGGCCGGTCAAGGATGACCATATTCTCTGGTCATCCCACACCATCTGGTCATCCGAGCAGGCATTTCGTGACTGGACGCAGTCCGAGCAGTTCCGCAAGGCGCATGCTGGTGCGGGTGGCAACAAGCCCCTGACGCTGGGGCCGCCGGTGTTCGAGGGCTTCGAGGTTGTCCAGCATATCGACAACTGAAACTGATGCCTCCGGGCGGAAATCCTGACCGGCATGATTGTTTGATGCCGGTCCGGGATATCTCGCCTGCGGTAAGCTGCGCGAACCGATGCAGGGACTATCGCGAGGCGCGTTGCGATACCTGATCTCGCGTGTGCCACGCGCGAGATCAGGTATCTGCACGACGTGTGCTTATGTGCCGAGGCGCGTCAGGATCAGGTCAAAGGCACGCTCGACCGTAGCCGCGCGCACATCATTGCGGTCACCGGAGAAATGAGCCGTTTCCAGAACGGGATTTTTGGTTCCCTCCATGACACACAGGCAGACCGTGCCGACGGGCTTGTCCGCCGTGCCGCCCGCCGGCCCGGCTATACCAGTGACGGCAACAGCGATGGTCGCGTTTTCGGCACGGTCGAGGGCGCCCATGGCCATCTCGGTTGCGACAGCTTCGCTGACGGCGCCGTGACGTTCCAGCGTCAGCTCCGCAACATCCAGAGCATCCATTTTCATGGCGTTGGAATAGCTGACGATCCCGCCCTCGATCACGTCTGACGATCCTGCAAGCGATGTAAGCATTGCCGCAATCAGCCCTCCTGTGCAGCTTTCGGCTGTCACGAGGCGTGCCCCGCGCTGACGCAGGAAGTCGAGAACGGCTTGCGCCTTCTCTGTCAGGCTGATTGGAACGAGAGCTGATTCAGCCACGGTGATTGACCTCCAGGACACGATAGAGCGCCATGTTTTCCTCGACGCGCTGGATATAGGAGCGTGTCTCCTCGTAAGGCAGGCTTTCGATCCAGTCGACCATGCCCTCCTGAGTGAGAGGCTGGGGCAGGGGGAGGCTGGCCAGCCATTGGTCGGTGCGATGAGGCCCCGCGTTATAGGCGGAGAGAACAACCGGCACGACATTGCCGAAGCGCTGTAGAAGCTGGGCCAGATAGGCGCGCCCCAGTGTGAGGTTTGTTGAAGGGTCGCGTAGGCCACTGGCGCTCGTATCGACCCCGGCAAGCCCCGCGCGGCGGGCCACATCCCGTGCTGTGCCTGTCTGAAGCTGCATCAGGCCGATGGCCTTGGCCGGGCTCGAAACATGCGCGTCAAAACTACTTTCCTGGCGCGCTACAGCAAGGGCGAGCCCATGTGGCAGGCCGTCCCCCTCGGCCTGAACGCCATCGAGAACGGGCCAGCCTTCGGGATACAGGGCGGCGCCCAGACGACCTGTGCGACGCGCGGCGAACACAGCAGGCTCAAGCACATCGATGGACAGGCTGAACCGGGCGAGTGCCGCCTGACCGGCGGCATCCTGAACCTGGGAATACCCCATCATCAGGAACTCACGGGCGTGGTCATCGTCACCGCGCTCATGAAGCAGGCGGGCAGCTTCGATAAGGTCACCGCGCGAGACCGGGCCGCTGGAGAGCGACGGTACGCGCGCGAGGGCCTGAGCCAGACCGGGCACGTCGCCGCCATCGGGGAGCAGTGTATCGCTCTTCCCTGACAACGCGGCCTGTGCCAATTGCCCATAAAATGTCGTGGGCATTGTAGCCGCCTGTCGCCACGCGGCATTGGCCTCGCTCTGTGCGTCTTCCGCAGCGTAGGCGCGTCCAAGCCAGTAATAGCCCCGGCTGCGGGTGATCAGGCTCGTCTGACGGGTGAGGGGAGAAAACGCCTCCCGTGCCTGGGCTGGGTTTTTGACAAAACGCAGGTCGATCCAGCCGCGCAGGAAGCGGGCCTCGAGCGCCGGGGCAGCACTGAGGGGTAATGTCGTATCATCGGCCAGGATACGCGCTTGCGGTACGTTGCCCTGCATGAGGAAAGCGCGCGCCAGACCAAGGCGCTCATTGGTCCAGTCGCTTGATGGCGCATGCTTCTGGACGGCAAAGCCATTGCTCTGCCAGAGGGCAAAAGCGACATCCGGCGTTTCATAGCGACGAAGCTGCCGCAGGCGCGCCAGCATGATCTGTGGCTCAGCGCGTTGTGCGTCGGTGAGGGAAGCAAATTGCGCGGCTGAATCCGGGGCGTTGGAAAGCAGTGCGATCAGCACACGCGCTGTTCCCTGCCGGGGAGAAGCCAGCAGCGAGATCTGTCGCCCTGCTGCTGTAAACTGGCGTGTGCGCAGTTGGCGCTGGAAACGCGCCCAGTGATCATCAGGTGTCAGGCTCGTTGCGTATTCTGCAAGGATGAGGCTGGAATCGGTCTCCCGATCCGCGCCGTTACGCCAGATACGCCGCGCCTGGCTAGCAGCGTCGGGCAGAAGGGTCGCGCAACGCATGAAGGCCTGTACGCCGGTAAGCGGCTCGCGTGGGCAGAGTGACGTCAGTTCGCTGTCGCTCGTGCGCGTTGCCAGTGCCTGTTGATAGCGCGCCAACATGACGGAGCGCTCAGGCCAAGCAGGGGTGATATCCAGAAAATCGGCATAGGCGCGCGCCGAAATGCCGAGATCCGGTTTGATCAGAGCAAGCCAGGAGTCGAGGCGTGAGGCGACATCCCCCGGTGCGCTGGTAACGGGGGGCACTATCGCCGATGTCGCCGCGCCATCGCCGCCCTCATCCGGGGCTGCGGCCTCGGCAACCGGTGGGGCGGGCTCCTGAGCGTGGGTGCTGCAGCCGCCAAGCAGAAGAAGCGTGCTGGTCAGAAGGAGGGATTTAACCCGCGACATGATGCACCACCTCAATACTCCCCTTGTAGATCAGCTCACAGGCGACAAAGGCCACGATGGCGAGACCCAGCCACGCAATCCAGCGATAGCGTTCGAGCAGCTTTGCCACGAGCGTCGCCGCCACACCCATGAGCACGACAGAGAAAGCGAGACCAGTCACAAGCACGTAGGGATGACCCAGCGAGGCGCCTGCAACCGCCAGCACGTTGTCGAGGCTCATGGACAGATCCGCGAGGATGATCCGGAAGATCGCCTGACCCAGTGTGCCGCTGCGCGTCTCCCCCTCGGCGGGTTCGGGG
>NZ_AYXS01000024.1:4925-4989 GCF_000505765.1 Asaia sp. SF2.1
TGGCGCATCTCCTGGTACATTTTCCAGCAAACCCAGAGTAGCAGCAGGCCGCCTGCAAGGGTGA
>NZ_AYXS01000024.1:5065-11337 GCF_000505765.1 Asaia sp. SF2.1
GGCCAATGACGGTCAGCAGCTGCGACGCCACAAGGGCAAGCACGATACGCATGAGTGCCGCACTCGCGACGCCCACGATGATGGCCTTGCGCCGCTGGGCTGCGGGCAGGCCGCGCACCACCATGCCAATAACGACGGCATTATCGCCTGCCAGGGTGATGTCGATCATGACAACCTGGGCAAGCGCGATCAGGGCGTGCCAGGTGAGATCAGGCGCCACATTATCCTCCACATATCTTCAGGGCCCGAAACCTAGCGGCCAGACGGGGTGCGCGCAATTATACGCACCCCAACGCAGGGTGTTCGCCTGGAAGGTGTTCGTAGCGTGCGTATTGCGGTAAGAGGGCCCGATCCGGACTTTCCGCTCTCGCAGCGTTTTCTTCCCGAAGGAGCCTTACCGTCATGGTGCCACGCTATAGCCGCCCTGAAATGACCGCCATCTGGTCGCCTGCCAACCGCTATCGTATCTGGTTCGAGATCGAGGCGCTGGCCTGTGAGGCGATGGCAGAGCTGGGCGATATGCCGAAGGAAGCGGCGCAGGTCATTCGCGAGCGTGGCGACGCCGCCATGGCAGCGTTCTCGGACGAGGATCTGGCCCGTATCGACGAGATCGAGGCCGTGACGCGTCATGATGTGATCGCGTTCCTGACATGGCTGGCCGAAAAGATCGGCCCTGAGAGCCGCTTCGTGCATCTTGGCATGACGTCCTCCGACGTTCTGGACACGTGCTTTTCGGTCCAGCTCGTTCAGGCAACCGACCTGCTGCTTGAAGATCTTGATGCCGTTCTGGCCGCATTGAAGAAGCAGGCTTTTGCCCACAAGAACACAGTCACGATCGGCCGCTCGCATGCCATCCATGCCGAGCCGACCAGCTTCGGGCTCAAGCTCGCTGGCCATTATGCCGAGTTCGCCCGCAACCGTGAGCGCCTGCTGGCGGCCCGCAAGGAAATTGCCATCTGCGCGATTTCAGGCGCAGTCGGCACCTACGCCCATATCGACCCCCGTGTGGAAGAATTCGTGGCAGCGCGCCTCGGCCTTGCCGCCGAAGATGTTTCGACGCAGGTCATCCCGCGCGACCGTCATGCCGCATTCTTCTGCGCGCTTGGCGTGATTTCGAGCGGTATCGAGCGTCTGGCTGTCGAGGTGCGTCACCTTCAGCGTTCGGAAGTGCGCGAGGCGGAAGAATTCTTCCATCCTGGGCAGAAGGGCAGCTCGGCCATGCCCCACAAGCGTAACCCGGTGCTTTCAGAGAACCTTACCGGTCTGGCCCGTCTGATCCGCTCGCACGTTATCCCGGCGCTTGAAAACGTGGCCCTTTGGCATGAGCGCGATATCAGCCACTCCTCTGTCGAGCGCAACATCGGTCCCGATGCCACGATTGGCCTCGATTTCGCGCTGATGCGTCTGGCAGGCATGATGGACAAGCTGGTGGTCTATCCCGAGCGCATGATGGCCAATCTCGAATCGCTGGGCGGTGTGGTCCATTCGGGCGAGGTTCTGCTGGCTCTTGCCCGCTCGGGCATTTCGCGTGAGGACGCCTATCGTATCGTGCAGCGCAACGCGATGGAGACCTGGACGAAACTCGGGACACCTGAAGGTCGAAGCTTCCGCGAGAATCTGGATGCGGATCCCGAGGTCGCTGGTCGGGTCGATTCAACGGTGCTGGATGAGGCTATGGACAGCACACGACATCTTGTTGCCGTAGACCGCATTTATGACAAGGTTTTTGGTTGAGATCCCACATTATGTGTTGACCTTGTGGCGTCTAATTGTGGAAGTAACGTGTTTGTAATCTCAAGCACGTTCATCCGGACCAAGACGAAAGCTGACCAATGGCTTCCACATCGCGCCCACGAGGGCATGCACTAACGAACTTCATCGCCGTTATCGCGGCGACGGGCGGCCTCCTTTTCGGGTATGATACTGGCATCATCTCGGCCGCCCTGCTTCAGCTCACGCCGCAATTCCAGCTGACCACGGAAAGCGCCGAGATCGTTACCTCGGCCGTTATTCTCGGTGCGCTGATCGGTTGTATCTCGGCAGCACCGCTTTCGGATCGTCTGGGTCGTCGTCGCACGATCATCGCTGCGGCGACGCTGTTCCTTATAGGAACCGTGATCGTGACCTTCGCGCATACGGTCGCCATTCTGACCTTTGCTCGCCTCATCCTCGGGCTTGCCATCGGCGCCTCATCGCAGATCGTGCCGATCTATATTGCCGAGATCGCGCCGCCCGAGCGTCGCGGTTCGCTCGTGGTTGCGTTCCAGTTTGCCATCGCCTTCGGTCAGCTTATCTCATTCATCACCGGCTATCTGCTGCAGGATTACTCCTGGCGCCTGATGTTCGGCCTGGGTGTCATCCCGGCGGTTATCCTCTTTGTCGGCATGCTTTTCCTGCCCAACAGCCCGCGCTGGCTGGCCATGCAGGGTGAGTTCGAGCGCGCTCGCACCGTGCTGCGTAGCGTGCGTCGCACCGATGCTGAAGCTGATCGCGAACTGCAGGAAATCCAGGATCAGCACGACGAGAAGGCCCCGCTTTCCGAAGTGTTCAAGCCCTGGGTCCGTCCGGCTACCATTGCGGCCGTCGGTATTGCGCTGCTGTGCCAGCTTACTGGCATCAACGCGGTCATGTACTACGCGCCGACCATTTTTGCCGATGCTGGCTTTGGTCAGTCATCCGCTCTGCTGACCTCGGTTGCGGTCGGTGTCTCGATGGTCGGTACGGTCGCGTTCGGCGGCTGGGCTGTCGATGCCTGGGGGCGTCGTACCCTGATGCTTCGCATGATCCCCGGTGCTGTTGTCTCGCTCGTTCTGCTGGGCTTCATGTTCTTTACTGGTCAGACGCATGGCTGGGGTGCATTTGTGACTGCCGCTGCCGTGGTGGGTTATGTCGTGTTCAACGTCGGCAGTCTTTCCGTGGCGATCTGGCTGGTGGGCGCCGAGGTGTTCCCGCTTTCCTGCCGTGGCACGGGCATGAGCCTTGTTGCTGCCAGCCACTGGGGCGCAGATCTGATCATCTCTCTCACGACGCTCAGCATGGTTAAGGCGCTCGGCGCTGGCGGTACGTTCTGGCTCTTCGCAGCCGTGAATGCCGTCTCGTTCTTCTTCGTGCTGCGTTATGTGCCCGAGACACGGGGCCGTTCGCTGGAGCAGCTCGAGGCATCCCTGCGTGACGGCACCTTCGCGCCCATCGCTCGCGCCAAGGCTGCTGCGGCCGAATAAGACGACAGGCGCACTCCTGTCATGGCGACAGGGGACGATCATGGGTATGAACGGCGTTGCTCCGCTGCTATATGCGGGACAACGCCGTTCACCGTTTTTGAAAGATCGTCATGGCACGCCGTCGTCAGCTCTATGAAGGAAAAGCCAAGATCCTGTTCGAGGGGCCAGAGCCCGGCACACTCGTTCAGTATTTCAAGGATGATGCCTCCGCCGGCAATGGCGTGAAAAAGGGGATCATCACCGGCAAGGGCGTGCTGAACAACCGCATCAGCGAACACCTCATGCTTCGCCTGCATGAAATTGGTATTCCGACTCATTTCGTTCGTCGCCTGAACATGCGCGAGCAGCTGATCCGCGAAGTCGAGATCATCCCCCTTGAAGTCGTTGTGCGCAACGTGGCTGCGGGCTCGATTGCCAAGCGCCTCGGCCTTGCTGAAGGTACGCGTCTGCCCCGGTCGATTCTCGAATATTACTACAAGAACGATGCGCTCAACGACCCGATGGTGTCGGAAGAGCATGTCACCGCCTTAGGCTGGGCCAATGCGCAGGATCTCGATGAGATCAATGCCTATGCGCTGCGCACCAATGATTTTCTCACGGGCATGTTCCAGGGCATCGGCATCCAGCTTGTCGATTTCAAGCTCGAATTCGGTCGCCTGTGGGAAAACGACGAGATGCGTATCGTGCTCGCCGACGAAATTTCTCCCGATAACTGCCGCCTGTGGGACACCAAGACGAGCGAGAAGCTCGACAAGGACCGTTTCCGTCGGGATATGGGCCGTGTCGAGGAAGCTTATCAGGAAGTCGCCCGCCGCCTTGGCATTCTGCCCGAGGCCGGCAACGGCGATCTCAAAGGACCGGAGGTCATGCAATGAAAATTCGCGTCAATGTCATGCTGAAGGAAGGCGTGCTCGATCCGCAGGGCAAGGCCATTGGTCACGCCCTTGAGGTGCTGGGCTTTGCCAATGTCGGCGAAGTGCGCGTGGGCAAGACCATGGAACTCGAGATTGCGAGCGAAGATCGTGAAAAGGCACTCGCCCAGGGCGAGGCAATGGCCCGTGAGCTTCTGGCGAACCTCGTGATCGAAGATTTCGCTGTCGAGGTTGTTGGATGACCCGCAAGCTGGCTCTTCTGGCGGCAGTTGCGCTTGCACTGCCAGCAGGCGGCCTGGCCGGTGTGGCTCAGGCTGATGAGCATCGTCTCTCTTCCATGCAGGCTGGTCGCTTCGGCGCCATCTGCTCCAAGCCTCAGGGCAAGGCCGTCTGTGATGCCTATATTGCTGGCATGGCTGATTCAGGTGCGCTTTCGGCCCTGAACGCCAAGAGCAATGGCGATAGCGGCACGGTGGTCGGTTTCTGCGTCCCTGACGCCGAAACAACGGATGCCATGCGCGGCAAGGTGCTGTCCTGGCTCAAGGCTCATCAGGACGTTCTGAAATTCCCTGTTGGCAAATCCGTTTTTGCGGCTCTGCACGAGGCTTATCCGTGTTCGGGTCAGGGAGGGAAGCCATGAAGGCCGGTATCGTCGTTTTCCCCGGTACGAACCGTGAGCGCGACATGGAGCAGGCGCTTCGTCTTGTCAGCGGCAAGGCACCTACCATGCTCTGGCATCGTGATACGAGCCTGCCTGATCTGGACCTGATCGTCCTTCCGGGCGGGTTCAGCTTTGGCGACTATCTGCGTTCAGGCGCTATGGGTGCCCATTCGCCGATCCTGCGCGAGGTGCGTGCCTTTGCCGAGCGCGGCGGGTATGTGCTGGGCGTGTGCAACGGGTTCCAGATCCTGACCGAAGCCCAGCTTCTGCCAGGCGCGCTCCTGCGTAATGCAGGGATGCGTTTCCTTTCGCAGGACGGGTTCCTCCGTGTCGAGACGCAGGATACGGCCTTCACGCGTGACTGGTCCAAGGGCGATGTCTTCCGTGCGCCGCTGGCTCATGGTGACGGCAACTACACGGCCTCGGAGGCCGAGCTCGATCGCCTCGAGGGTGAAGATCGCGTGGCTTTCCGCTATGTCTGCGCCAAGGGCACACTCGATGCCGCGAACCGCGTCAGTAACCCCAATGGCAGCCAGCGCTCCATTGCAGGCATTCTGAGCGCCAACAAGCGCGTCTGCGGCCTGATGCCCCACCCTGAAAACCTGGTCGATCCCGATCTTGGCGCGACAGATGGCGTGCCTCTGTTCTCGGGTCTGGTGAAGAGTCTCGTCGCATGAGCATGATCGTCAACGCTGAACTCGCTGCCCGCTTCGGTCTCTCTGCCGAGGAATACCAGAAGGTTCTGGACATCATGGGCCGCGTGCCCAGCCTGACCGAACTCGGTATCTTCTCGGTCATGTGGTCGGAGCATTGCTCCTACAAATCATCGCGTGTGCATCTCAAGACCCTGCCCACCAAGGCCCCCTGGGTCATTCATGGCCCCGGTGAAAATGCCGGTGTTGTGGATATCGGAGACGGTCTCGCGGCTGTCTTCAAGATGGAAAGCCACAACCATCCGTCGTTCATCGAGCCCTATCAGGGCGCGGCGACTGGTGTGGGCGGCATCCTGCGCGATGTGTTCACGATGGGCGCGCGCCCCGTTGCCAATCTGAACGCACTTCGCTTCGGTGACCCGTCGCTTCCTGTGACGCAGCGCGTGATTGACGGCGTGGTGCGTGGCATTGGTGGCTACGGTAACTGTGTTGGTGTGCCCACGGTAGGCGGTGAGATCAACTTCCACCCGGCCTATAATGGCAATCCGCTCGTCAATGCCATGACCGTCGGTATCGCCCGTCAGGATCGCATTTTCCTCTCGGCTGCTGCGGGTATCGGCAATCCGGTGGTCTATGTCGGCTCCAAGACCGGGCGCGATGGCATCCATGGCGCTACCATGTCCTCGGCGGAATTCGACGAACATGCGGCGTCCAAGCGTCCGACGGTGCAGGTGGGTGATCCGTTCACCGAGAAGCTGCTGATTGAGGCCTGTCTCGAACTGATGGCGACCGACGCTATCGTGGCGATTCAGGATATGGGCGCGGCTGGCCTCACATCCTCTGCCGTCGAGATGGCGGGCAAGGG
>NZ_AYXS01000024.1:11429-17672 GCF_000505765.1 Asaia sp. SF2.1
GAAATGATGCTGTCGGAGAGCCAGGAGCGTATGCTCATGGTGCTCAAGCCTGAGCGCACTGACGTAGCTCGCGCCATCTTCGAGAAATGGGACCTCGATTTCGCGATCGTCGGCGTGCTGACCGATACGGCGCATATCACGGTCAAGCATCTTGGCAAGACGGAGGCGGATATTCCGCTTGCGCCACTGGCTGATGAGGCACCGCTCTACCATCGTCCCATGACGCACGCTGCAAAGCCGGCGCGTCTGGGCACAGTGGCCGATCCTGCGGGTGTCGAACATGCGCTGCTGACCCTGTTGGCCTGCCCGGATCTCGCCTCGCGCGCCTGGGTCTGGAACCAGTATGACAGCGGCGTGGGGGGACAGACGGCCCGTCGCCCCGGTGCGGCCGATGCTGCCATCGTTCGCGTTGAAGGCACGAAGCGCGGTCTTGCCATGACGACCGATTGCACGCCGCGCTATTGTCAGGCTGACCCGCATGCGGGTGGGGCTCAGGCCGTTGCGGAAGCCTGGCGCAATATTACGGCAACGGGTGCCCTGCCGCTGGCCGTGACCGATAACCTGAACTTCGGCAATCCCGAAAAGCCGGAGATCATGGGTCAGTTCGCCGATGCCATCAAAGGCATGGGTGAGGCCTGCCGTGCGCTGGATTTCCCGGTCGTGAGCGGAAATGTGTCGCTATACAACCAGACGAGCCATCCTAGCGGTCTGAGCCAGCCGATCCTGCCGACGCCGGCCATTGGCGCTATCGGTGTGATCGACGATGTAACCAAGGCGATTGGTCTTGGCATGCCTGAGCAGTGCGAGCTCGTGCTGATCGGTGAGATCCGTGGTGAGCTCGGCCAGTCGCTCTGGCTGCGTGAGATCTGCCATCGCGAAGATGGCGCCCCGCCGATCATCGATCTTCACGCCGAGCGTCGCAACGGTGACTTCGTGCGCAAGATGATCGGGGAAGGGCGCATCGAGGCCTGCCACGACATCGCCGATGGCGGATTGCTTGTGGCCGTGGCGGAGATGGTCATGGCGAGCGGCGTAGGCTGCCATCTTGACAAGCCGCATCACGGCACGAGCCTCCATGCCTACTATTTCGGCGAAGACCAGGCCTGCTATGTGGTGGCCACCAAGCATGCTACCGCGCTGATCGACGCAGCTGAAAAGGCTCATGTGCCAGTGCGCCATCTCGGACGTTCAGGGGGTGATTCACTGGTTCTGACCGACGGTATGAGCCTGTCGGCCGAGCGTATGCGCAAGGTCAATGCCGAGTTCTTCCCCAAGCTGATGGAGCGCTGAGCCATGCCAATGAGCGCCGAAGAAATCGAGCGCACCATCAAGGCTGCCCTGCCTGATGCCGTGATCGAGATTCATGATCTCGCGGGTGACGGGGACCATTATGCTGCAACCGTGACCAGTACCGCTTTTGCGGGGCTGCCACGGGTGCGCCAGCACAAGCTCGTCTATGACGCGTTTGGTGGTCGTATGGGGACAGAGCTGCACGCTCTGGCCCTCAAAACACAAACCCCCTGACAATCGAGACCAGTTGGGTCTATAATTAAGCGATTATTGACCCAACGCGCATCTCGCGCACAGGAGCGATCCATGGCCGAAGCTACTTTCCAGCAGATTCAGCAGCTTATCGACAACAATCCCGTCATGCTTTTCATGAAGGGTGACAAGCTGTTCCCTCAATGCGGCTTTTCCGCACGCGTCGTGCAGATCCTCGGGCACATGGGCGTCGATTTCGAGACGGCCAATGTGCTTGCCAGCCCGGAACTGCGCCAGGGCATCAAGGACTTTTCGCAGTGGCCGACAGTGCCGCAGCTTTACATCAAGGGTGAGTTCATCGGCGGCTGCGATATCGTGACCGACATGTTCCAGAGCGGCGAACTGGAGTCTCTGCTGGAAGAAAAGCAGATCGCCAAAAAGGTGTCCTGATCTGCCTTGATTAAGCCATAAACTCTGCGCACTGCCACGGTTTCGTCTTAAACTGTGGCAGTATTGCAACGGTAAATATTCTTGTAAAAAATTCTTCCCGAGGCCTCTTGTTGTACTTTCGCAGTCCTGACTAACGTGGCGGAAGTCATTCAGAGGGAAGAAAAAATGCGGCGTCTATCGGGTCTTAAACTTGCAGCTTCAGTCGTCGCCGTTGGGGCAGCCTTTGCCTCTCATGGTGCAAGCGCAAGAGAGATCACTGATTGGGAAGCCTCCAAGCTGACGCTTGATGCGCTGACCGCTACGCCCGTCTATCACCGCCCAGTCACCACCTACACGCATCACCACGGCGCAGCCGTTCATCAGGTGGCCGCCCGTCACGTATCAGCGCAGTCGCGTCGCGCCCTTGTCCACACCGTGGTTTATCACGCCAAGGCACCGGTAAACAGCAAGCATCACGCCCGCCGTCACGGCTGATCGACTGGGGCGCTACTGCGCCCCGCCAAAACGGCCTTCCTGCGCGGGTGATATCTGATCTCCCCGGCAAGGCATTTATTGGTGCCGGTCAGCGCTATTGAATTTCGGCAGTCAATCAGACCGTTATGCCAGCATCTCCCGACGACCATACTCGACCGCCATGCTGCGCAACTGCGGTCGATCCCTTCTTGAGGGGCTCTGTCTCTGATCCAAGGCCGGTCCGGGGCAGGGGCAACAGCGCTGTTCGACGGTTGGTCTAACCGTCCCTCAGAATATCCTCGATCCATGCCACATCCCCAGCGACGTCATATATCATGAGGTCACACCGGGTGTTTTCGCGTTGCCATGACGGCTGTGTCTGAAGAAGATACTCCGCAGCGGCCAGAAGACGGCGCTGTTGGGGGAGCCTAAGGGCGTAGGCGGCCTCATCCAGTGTGCGGCGCTGCTTGACCTCAACGAACAGGATGAGACTGTCATTCGCCGCTATGAGATCGATCTCGCCATATGGGGTGCGGCATCGCTCGGCAAGAAGCACGAAGCCCGCATTTTCGAGCGTTTCGCGCGCATGAGCCTCTGCCGCCATTCCGGCGGCGAAAGCCCTGCTGCCGCGCCTTTGGCGCGCGGTCGTCACAGTCTGCTGCGGAGCAACCTTGCAGCCTCGACAGCAAAATAGGTGAGGACGCCATTACAACCGGCACGCCTGAACGCAAGCAGGCTCTCAAGTATGGCGCGATCGCGGTCGAGCCAGCCATTCTGGATAGCCGCCATCAGCATCGCGTATTCGCCCGACACCTGATACGCGAACGTCGGAACGGCGAAGGTTTCGCGCACCCGGTGAATGATGTCCAGATAGGGCATGCCGGGTTTGACCATGACCATATCTGCGCCTTCCTGGATGTCGAGCGCGACCTCGCGCAGCGCTTCATCGGAATTGGAAGGGTCCATCTGATAGGTCTTCTTGTCGCCTTTGAGCAGCCCCCCGGACCCCAGAGCGTCACGGAACGGGCCATAGAAGGCAGAGGCATATTTGGCCGCATAGGACATGACGCGCACGTTGTCGTGCCCCGCCTTGTCCAGGGCCGTGCGTATCGCGCCAATGCGTCCATCCATCATGTCAGACGGGGCAATGATGTCGATCCCGGCTGCGGCCTGATTGATGGCCTGTAGCGCCAGAATCTCTACCGATGCGTCATTGACGACGTAATTGCCCTCGATAAGACCGTCATGGCCATGATCGGTGTAGGGGTCGAGCGCCACATCACCGATCAGCCCAAGGTCAGGATACAGGCGCTTGATTTCACGCGCTGCCTTGCAGATCAGATTGTCCGGATTGGTGGCCTCACGGCCCGTCGCATCCCTGATGTCTGTCGGGGTGATCGGAAAGAGGGCTACGGCGGGGATACCGAGACCGATGGCCTCGGCCAGATGAGCCTCAAGCAGATCCACGCTCACGCGTTCGACGCCCGGCATGGAGGCGACACTGCTGCGCTGCCCTTTGCCATCACAGACGAAGATCGGCCAGATCAGATTGTCGATCGTCAGCGTCGTTTCGGCCACAAGGCGGCGCGTGAAACCGTCGAAACGGTTACGTCTTGGACGGCTGAGTGGAAAGGATCCGGTGATCATCGCGTTGTTCCCTCGGCAGTAAGCTTGCTCTTTTTGATACCATAAAGCGCATAAACGACCAGTCCGGCGATCAGCCAGACCACCATGCGTAGCCAGGTGAGCGCATCCAGCGACACCATGACCGCGAGGCAGCTCAGGATACCGCAGACCGGGGTGAACAGCCCGCCAGGTGCGCGAAACGCGCGGGGGCGGTTTGGCTCACGAATGCGCAGGATCAGGACACCCACACAGACCAGCACGAAGGCGAGCAGGGTGCCGATTGAGGTCATGTTGCCGAGCACGGAGATCGGCACCAGCCCTGCCAGCAGGCAGGTCACCACGAGAAAGATCAGGTGAGACACGGATGGTGCCCGCGTGCGTGGGCTGAGGCGGCCAAATATCGCCGGTAGCAGGCCATCATGCGACATGGCGTAGAACACGCGCACCTGACCCATCATGAGCCCCATCAGCACCGAGATATAGCCAAACAGGATGCTGAACTTGAGAGCGCCCTGCAGCCAGAACAGATGGGTGATATCGATGGCGGTGGCCACAGGGCTGCCATCGCCCTCGAGCTGGCGATAATCAACGACACCGGTCAGCACGAAGGCGAAGGCGATATAGATGATGGTGCAAATGAGCAGGCTGCCCAATATGCCGATAGGCATGGTTCGTTCTGGATTACGGGCCTCCTGCGCGGTGGTGGCGATGATGTCGAAGCCCAGATAGGCAAAGAAGATCATGCCAGCAGCCCGCATGATGCCCGAGACGCCAAAATGACCGAATTCGCCTGTGTTGGGCGGAATGAAAGGGGTGAAATGCTCGGGCTTGATGAAGGGCGAGCAGAATATGATGAAGGCGCCGACCACTCCGAGCTTGAGCACCACGACCACAGCATTGATGCGCGTGGACTCGGAAATGCCGCGCAGCAGAAGCATGACGATGAACACGATTGCGGCCATGGCGGGAAGGTTGATCCAGCCATGAGCCATGCTGCCATCCGGCAGCTTCACCATGCTCATGGGGGATGCCATCCAGCGCGGGTCCGGATGCAGGTTCCACTGGCCCAGAATCGAGGCCAGATAGCTTGACCAGCTCGAGGCTACGGCCGCTGCCCCTACGGTGTATTCCAGCACAAGATCCCAACCGATAACCCACGCGACCAGCTCGCCAAGCACCGCATAGCTGTAGGAATAGGCCGAGCCGGCAGAGGGGATCATGCTGGCCAGTTCGGCATAACAGAAGGCAGCAAACCCGCAGGCAATAGCGGCCACCACGAAAGCAAGTATGACTGCTGGCCCCGCATTCTGGGCCGCAGCAATGCCTGTCAATGAAAACAGGCCAGCCCCGACGGTCGTGCCCACCCCAAGGGCAATCAGTGAAAACGGTCCGATAACGCGGTGCAGCCCGTGTTCGCCTTTTTCGTCGGTTGCCACGTCAATCGGTTTGCGCCGCCACAGGGCGGCGAGGGGCTGGGCCATTCAGTCTTCCTCTAAAACAACTCTCCCGCGCTAAACGGGTTGGCGGCGGGGGGAAATCTGGGATATTGCCCATCGTGATACGCCATTTTCCGCGTCTGTGCGCCCCCTCCGGGAGAGAAAAGAATGACTACTCGCGAGAACATGTCCCCCCAGCACGATTTCTATCATCGCGGTCTGAATGAAGCAGACCCCGAGGTGGCAGAAATCATCAACGCCGAACTGATCCGTCAGCAGGATGGCATTGAACTGATCGCATCCGAGAACATCACCTCTTTCGCCGTTCTTGAGGCGCAGGGCTCGGTCCTGACCAACAAATACGCCGAAGGAGTGCCCGGCAAGCGGTATTACGGCGGGTGTGTCGATGTCGACCGCGTGGAAAATCTGGCGATCGAGCGTATCAAGGCGCTGTTTGGCGTCGAGTTTGCCAACGTGCAGCCCCATTCTGGCGCGAACGCCAATCAGGCCGCCTTCATGGCGCTCGGCAAGCCGGGTGACACCGTGCTGGGCATGAGCCTCGCCGCTGGTGGACACCTGACGCATGGTGCCGCGCCGAACTACTCGGGGAAGTGGTTCAACGCGGTGCAGTACGGTGTGCGTGCCGAGGACGGAACCCTCGACTACGAGGAAATGGAGCGCCTTGCACGTGAGCACAAGCCGACGATCATTGTCGCAGGTGGCTCGGCTTATCCCCGTCATATCGATTTCGCACGCTTCCGTCGCATTGCGGACGAGGTGGGTGCCTATCTGATGG
>NZ_AYXS01000025.1:0-15849 GCF_000505765.1 Asaia sp. SF2.1
GCCCAGCAGTGGAAACCCTGGCAACTCAAATACGGTACTTATTTCGGTGCGGCGAGAGACTCGCTCTTGATCGCGCCATGTGACTGGCTGGCATAGGATTTGTGGCTGTCATAGTTGGCCGGGTAGGGGCTGCTCCCAGCGCTGCTGGTGGTTGCCGAGCTCGTTGCTGCGGCGCTACCGGTGGCGGGCGTGCTGCCTTGCTGCTGGACCACCTGCATCAGAACGCGGCGCAAGGGATCGGCCCCCGTATTGTTCACCCGCATTGAGATGACGATATCCTCGGGGCCGACTGGCTGGTTATAGAAGGCGCGGTTCGAGCTGCTGTCGATTGTCAGTTTCGAGCCCCCCAGTGAGGCGCCGGCAAACAGTCCCGAGGATTTCTGCAAGGCGAGTATATCGGTGTTCGAAGCGCCTGCCGAGCCACTCTCGATGCCACTGCCCATATTGGCAAATGACGCCGAGGCCCCTGCGCTGAACTTGAACTGGCTGTCGAGCAGGGCCTGCAAGCCACGATCAGACATGACGAAGAACATCAGCTCCGAGCTTTCCACCCCAAGCTGAATACCCATCGAGGCCGAACTTAGGGTGTAGAAAGCAGGATCGGACCATGAGCCACGAGCATCGCGCGAGAGCAGAAGGCAGCCGCCACCTGCGCCGCCAAATACGATCGACATGCGAAAGACCGATGGGCAGACCATCACAGCGCGGGCCTTGGCCAGATAACGCTGCGCCCGCGAATTGGGGTTAGTCCCCTGAAAAATGTCCTGAACAGCCAACGTTGCCCGATCGACCAGCGCCTGCTGCTTCGATGCGGCCATGGCAGGCAGGGCGCTCAGGCCCGATGCCAGAAGTACCGTCGAGGCGACGAGTCGGCAGGGAAAAGAAACCATAGGGTAGGGGCCTCATATCTGGAGCCGGCAGGGCGAGCCCGGACCGGGAACACCCGAACAGGAAAACAGGGTCGGCATATCCCGAGACGGGTACGACAAGCCTTGTTTCCTGAGCGGCAATTATGGCGTGAGAATGGTTCAGATCATGCGGTGACGGCAAGAGACGATCAGAGCAGTTCCATCCCGGCTGCTTCTGCAATGGCCTCAGCCACGCCCGGAGCTGTGGCCAGAATGGGTCTTGCCCCGGTCAGGCCGCCATCGCGCAGGAAGGGCGAGACGCGCGCGCCGCTCTCTGCAAGCAGGACCAGCGCTGCCGCGACGTCCCACAGATTGATGGCGATTTCCAGATAGCCATCGCAGCGGCCCGAGGCGACATCGGCGAGGGCGAGGGCGCCGCAGGCACCAGTGCGTGGAGCGATGCCCAGCTCAAGAAAAGCCTGTGCATGACGGGCATAGGTTTCCGGCGAAACCTTGGCGCTCCAGCCCATTTCGACCATGGCGCTTTTCGGGTCTGTTACAGGTGAGGCGACAAGTTTGCGGCCGTTCATCCAGGCGCCCACGCCGCGCTGGGCTGTATAGATTTCGCCCAGAGCCGGAGCGTTGATTACCCCGGCTACGGGCAGATCGCCGTGCATCAGGCCGAGAGAAACGCACCAGCGCTCACGGCCACGCGCATAATTCGAAGTGCCGTCAATCGGGTCGATCACCCAGGTCAGGCCGCCCTGTCTGTGTCGACCGCCTTCCTCACCCATGAAGCCGTCTTCGGGGAAGAGCGTTTCCAGACGACGGGAGACCAGTGCCTCTACCGCCATATCGGCCTCGGTCACGTAATCCTGCATACCCTTGGTGGTGCCGGTCGGGCCGCCCGGTGGGGGGCGCATGGCCATGGCAAGGGCGGCGGCATCGGCAACAACCGCACGAGCGACTTCCAGACGCTGCGCAATCATGCGCTCGAGATTCGTACCAGAATCACTCGAATGGGTAACGCTCATCGCGGGGGTGGTCATGCAGATACTCCTTATTCGACACGTCGGGCCGCACGAAGGGATGCCGTCATGGCAGGGTCTTCAAGCGCCATGAGGCGCAGCGCGGCGCCATGGCCGAAAAGCTGCATCAGGGTCTTCCTGCGGGCGGTCGCCAGCTTCGAGAGCGGGCTTTCCCGGATCATGGCACATTCCGGCAGGATGGTTGAGGGGCTTTCGGGCAGATGGGCCACGAACAGCCCGACATCCTGCGGGATCAGATCACGCGGAAAGGCCTGATCCACTGCGAAATAGAGCCGGTCGCACCAGTCACGATACTCAGGCCATTTGCGGTCAGTCAGAAAATCGCGAGGTCCGGATTTGATCTCGATGCAATGCAGCATCCCGTCCTGCGTCAGCGCCATGATGTCGGCCCGCCGACCTGCTGCCGGCAACGAAAACTCGTTGATGCAGGCCCAGCGCATGGTGCGGCATAGCCCGAGCATGGCGCGCCGTATGGCAAATTGCGTTTCAGGCAGGGTGAGGGCTGATTGGGTATCGAGCGGGGGCGCCTGATCATCGAGCGCAGGACTTTGCGTATCGCTCACTTGCCGTTACTCATCATCAGCTACGCACTCACGTCCTTCTGGAGAAAGATTTGTCTGATAAACGCGAGATGTCGGACAGGGTTATGCCGCTCGTTGCCTTTATGCGCCGGGAGAAAGCGCTGAGTGCAGCAGGTCTTGGCGTTTTCCTGTTCCTGCTGGGGTATTTCTGCGGCCATCTTGATGAGCGGATGCACTTTGCGCTCGATCTACTGGCGCTCATTGCCTTTGGGGCAGCGACGTTTTTTGAGCGTCAGGCTGCGCCACGCATGGTGTGGATCCTGCTGCTGGTTGCTTCTGTGGTCTTTGCCCAGATGGATTTCCGCCTCTCCGGGCATCTGACCCAGACGCGGTCACAGAGTGCTTTCGAGTCGCGCTAGAATCTCTGCACCCCGTCGATCGAACGAGGCCGCATCGAAACGCGAGAGAACACGGGCCCGACCGGTTTCGCCCATCTCAGCCAGCTGGCCGGGTTCACGCAGTAACCCGGCCAGCGCCAGCGCCAGCGCCTCCGGGTCGTTCGGGGGAATGATCCGGCCACAGGATTGCGTGATGGTATGCGGCAATTCACCGGCCTCGGAGGCGATGACCGGCACGCCGCAAAGCAGCGCCTCATGCGCCGCAAGGCACAGCCCCTCCCATTGTGAGGGCTGCACATAGAGGTGCAGGGTTGCCAGAAACTGCCTTGGGTCAGCGTTATAGCCGTCCAGGACGATCGGCAGCCTGTCACGAGCGATGAGGGCCGCAAGGCGGTCACGCTCCTCGCCCTCGCCCGCGATATGAACTTCGTATTCCGGCAGACCTTCGATCTTGCCGAGCAGCTTCACGGCCGCACAGAGCACGTCATAGCCCTTGACCGGATGGAGCCGCCCAAGCGAGCCGATCCGTATGGGGCCGGCTTCCGACCACGGTACGGCGCGTGGGAAGTCGCTGCTTGCCCGAAAGATAGGCCAGCAGGTGAGTCGATCGGCGCCAAGCCCCAGCTTCTTTTCGGTTTCGAGTTCGACGCAGGTGGAATCGGCAATCCACAGACGGGATAGCCCGCGCATGAGCCGCAAAAGCCGTGCATTGGCGGGTTTGAGCCGCGCGGAGTGCTGCCAACTGGCCACCCGGATACGACGCCTTAACCCGACGAGCTGCCCGAGGAGGGTTGCGCGTGTAAGGGAGGTCCAGATGAGGTCGGGTCGCTGCTCGCCAATCTCGCGATCAAGCCAGGCAAGGGCGGCCAGATGGTCCTTCCTGCCGCCTTCACGGACATGCACGGTCAGTCCAGCCTGAATCATGGGCCTGATGGCGCGGCCATCGCGGCGGGTGAGGGCAAGCACGATAACCTCGTGACCCTGATCGCGCATGACCTGCGTGATGGCCGGAACCGGCAGGGCGGCGCCGCCCCCCTCGACCGAATTGATGACATAGGCAATTTTCATGGGGCCATGCTCAAGCGGATCGGGCCAGGAGCATTTCGACCAGTTCGAGATCCTGCGGCTTGTCCACATCGACAGCGGCACGACCGTCATCGATTGGGATCAGCGCGACCTTTGCACCGGTCAGTTGGCTAATGCGGGCCACGAGGGCCGCGCTGGACAGGCGGCCCAATAATGCTCGCAGGAGGATGCCATAGCCCAGTGTGCGCGCCATTCTGAGCGGGCGTTTGCGGTCGCGTTCCAGGCTTTGCCACAATGTGACGACGGCACGCGCCTTTGGCGTGCGCATCAGGAACAGATTGCAGCCTGAGAACCTCATGTCACGCAAACGTATATAGGTGCGTCTGGTATGGGGGACATCGCGCTCGATCGTCGCCTTCAGGGCGACGCCAACAGCCAGATCACAATCGCTTTGATTGGCCTCCCGCACAAAGGCGGTGATCCATGCGGGGCGCAGCAGCGGATGATCTGCCGTCGTGATCAGGAGCGGTGTGCCGAGCGCCTCGAGTGCCAGCGCGACACTGCCGCTTGGGCCGCTTGCAGTGGGCAGGCAGGTGAAAGGACGTTCGAGTGTCCGTAGGGCTGCGTGATCCTCGATGCTGACGGAAACAGGGCCGATCCCGTCTGTCTGTTCGAGGGTGCTCAGCACGCGGTCGATCATGGGGCGACCGCCGACCGGCAGCAGGGCCTTGTGCCCGACCTTTCCAAGCCGGGCGAGCGGGTCCTGTGCCCCGTCGCGTGAGCCTGCAAGAACCAGCGCGGGTAGTGTCACGAGGCGGCGCTGCCACGCCGGGCGCCGTCGGGGCGCTGCTTGGGCGGGGCGCCCGTGTGCTTCATCACCCAGGGATAGCGCTGTGCCTCCTCAAGGTCATAGCCGAGGTCGAATACATGAGCACTGCGGGGGCGGGCGCGGGCGTCCTTGTAGAAGCTTCCGAACAGGCGATCGGCAGCATAGTTCGTGATGCCGTAATTGCCGTCCTCATCATGGAAGTGATGCAGGACATGCAGCTGCTTGATTTTCGCAACCCAGTTCCAGCGCGGCTTGTAGGCCAGATGCTGGATGCAGTGAAAGAACTCATAGATGCAGGTCATGACCAGGCCCGTGAAGAGCGCGGCAAATGCCGTGCTGATACCGCCGATGGCCCAGCCGATAGGCATGACAATGATGGCGATGGTCGGGATCGTGTTGAGCGGTGAGCCAAATAGCACATCAAGGAGATGGGGGTCCTGATGATGGTCGAAATGGACGCGCTTCCACAGCGAGGCAGTCAGCGGATTGCGATACAGCCAGCGTCCGTGGAGGATGAAGCGATGGATGGCGTACCAGGCAAACGGGTAGATGCCCACCACCAGAACGATGGTGATCAGCGTCGGTGCAGCCTTCGGACCAAACCAGAGCGCGGCGGCAGCTGAAGTCAGAATGAGCGCGAAATAGAGCAGAATGGTGGGGTAGGTGAGATAGGCCATCCAGAGATGGGGCAGACTCATCTTTCCCAGATCGAAGCTTCGTCCCGTGCGGAGTGAGCCCTGGTTTTTCCGGGCGTTCCAGAAGGCGCGCCAGAAGCCTTCCGAGTGTTCAGAATTGAACGTACTCATTTCTCTTCCATCTTCACTATCCATGCCCCTCCAAGGAGGAATGCCAGGGCGGGAGGCGCCGTGACGGCAATTAACGCAGGCAAGGTCCCCGCATTGCCAAGAGCCTGTATCAGGCCTTGCAACACGATGAAACCAAAACCCGCAGCCAGCGCCGCAATGGGCAGGAGGCTACGGGTGCCTGTGCGGGGGGGAATATAGATGACAGGCAGCGCCAGAAACAGCATGGCGCAAAGCGAAACCGGCAGGGTGAAAGGCGCAAAAAGCGCCATGCGATAGGTGGCCTTAGGCAGGCTGGAGGCACCGCCACGATGCAGTATGGTCCATAGCGACCAGCAGGAAAGAACCGGATAGGACTGCGAGAGCTGGATCAGCGTATCCGGTGTCACGCGGGCTGGCAGCAGCGACACGTCCTGCCGCAAGGTGGTCTCCACGCGGTTGCTTTTCAGGACGAGGCTGCGCACCGAGGCAGCGCGCCAGCCAGTGAGGGTGTCGTAAACCATCTCCGGTGCGGTATCCGTAGCGGTCAGATCACCCCCATTGGCGCGGTGGTAGACCGCGATTTTCTGGATACGGCGACCGCCTTCTGTGAAGCTGTCGATGTGAATGACATTGCCCGAGGCGTGAAACCAGAAACCATGACCGCTTCCGGCAGCTTTCGGATCGGTCTGGTTCCACCATTTCGCGAGAGAAAGCTCGGTGCGTGGCGCGATGATTTCCTGTGTGAGAATCCCCGCGACACTGATGATGCCTATGGAGGGCAATAGGAGTGTCAGCAGCCTTGTGGTCGACAGACCGGCGGCGCGCAGACTGGCCATCTCGCTTGCAAGCGTCATCTGCATAAGCATGAACAACGCGCCGATGAGGGTGCTGAGTGGCAGGGTCTGTACGGTCAGGGCCGGTAATTTCAGCAGGGCATAACGGACCAGCCCAAGGGCACCAAGATGGCGCTCCAGTATGGGCGTCGTCATCTCAAGGAGTCCGAGGATCTCCATCATCGAGACGAGTATGGCCCCGCAGATCAGTGTGCGCCCGATGAAGCTTCTGGTCAGATGCATCAGAAGCACGGAGCGCGATGGATTGAGCGGGATCATGATGTGGCCTTTGCCGGGCCGAGCGGAATGGCCTTGCGGCGTCGCCACGATCCACGCGAGCGTCTGAAAATTGAGGCGAGGCAGATCGTACAGAAGGCGATCTCGGGCAGCCATATGGCGTAGAAGCCGCGCATTCTGCCCGTTGCCACCATACCGTGACCAAATTGCAGCGTATGGTCGAACCCGACCAGTACGAGGGCAAGGGCGATCAGCCCGATGATCGGGCGCCGTCTTTTGGCACCAATCGCCAGCGCTACAGCGAGCGGCGGGATGAACGGTATGGCAAGCGCACGCGCAAGACGGAAATCGAGCTCCGCACGCAGGCTCGAGCGGGTGATGCCACCATTTCCGTTCTGGTTGTCGGATTGATGGGACGCCTCGAGCCGGGTTGCCAGCTCCACGAGGGTCAGTTCACGCTCATCAATGCCGCGCGAGCGGAAGACCGCCGTATCATGACTCTGGTCGAACACCTTCATGCTGTGGTCGAAGCGGGTCTGTGTGGCCTTGTTGCTGCCATCACGCGGGTCGTAGACAATCAGCCCATCCCACAGGTCAAGGCGTGTCTGTTTGAGGGAAGGCACGGCGGTGATCAGCCCGCGATGGGCGGTGATGATTCTGACGGCGCCATCAGGCTCTCTCTGGCGAATGAACACCTCATGCAGGACGGTACCGTTACGGGTCACGCGATCGGCGGTGAGCATGGAATCATCCGCTGTTGTCGCGAACATGCCAGCCTGCAGGTGGGGGGCCCAACCCGAATGAGCCGCGTAATAGAAACCTGAGCGGAAATCGTAGCGAGCAACTGGCTGGATATAGCCGTAGAGCAGAATACTGCCGCAGCCGACCGCAACGCCGGTCCACATATAGGGGCGAGCGATACGTAAAAGAGAAACGCCGCTCGCCATCAGGGCGTCAATCTCGTTGTTGTCGCTCATGCGCCGGATGATCAGGAAGACGCTCACACACAGGGCAGCAGGCAGGGCGAGGCCCAGATAATGCGGCAGCAGATCTGTCAGCAGGGCCACGAAGGTCGCCAGGGAACTGCCTTCCGCGGCGAGGTCATCGAACAGGACGAGAAGCCGCTCCAGAAGCAGTGCGGCGAGGACCGCCGCCAGCGACACCACGAAGGGGGGAACGAGCTGGGCCAGCAGATAGCGATCAAGCGTGGGAAAATGGGGGAGGCGCATTATCTTGGCTCATTCGCCTTCATGATCTGACCATGCTGTTCCGGATGTTGCTGCCAGCGCCGATGGCGGCTGCACCGCCAGCCGGTATCACTCGTGAACTGTCTGGTTTGCAGGTCGATGGTCCAGCCTTCCTGCGTGGGAGTAATGGCGATTCTGTTCCAGCCGCTCTGGCGCCAGGGGCGTGAGGACAGCAGGGATGCTGATGGAACGCCAACTAGAGGAATTTCGCTGCCCGGGACCGTTGCGAGCGTAGCGTCATGCGAATGTCCGTGAAGGACAATCGAGGCTCCGTGCTGGGCGATGACTGTAGCAACGACCTTGTGATCGAGCAGGGATTTGCGCCACGGAACAAGCCCGGCCCGTGGCGGATGATGGATCATGACCACGCGGCAAAGAATCTTTGTCTCGTCCAGAAGTTGAGCCAGCTTCTCGCGCTGCGTCTTGCCGATGCGCCCACAAGCCATGAAGGGTGGTGTCGGGATTGCGGAATTCAGCCCGATGACCGCCACATTGCCGTGGATGTGGCAATACGGAAAGCTGGTCTCGTCGGTGTCTTCCATCCACTTTGACCATAACCCGGCATGGTCCGGCCATTTCGAGCGGACCATTGCATCATGGTTGCCGGGCACCACCAGCGTCCGGGCCGGCATGGAGGCGAGCCAGTCAGCCGCTGCGGCGCATTCCTCCGGCAGTCCGAAATTGGTCAGATCGCCCGTATTGAGAACGAGATCCGGAGCGGCGGCGACGATATCCTCGCGCACGATAGTCGCAAGCTCGGGTCGGTGGCGATGCACCCTGTGGCGCTTCCAGGAAGCGACGCTCAGGGCGCGTTTGTTCGTGAAAGCACGCCATGACGGCAGGGGGGCAGGCGGGGGGAGGTGAACATCCGACAGATGGGCCAGAACCACTGGTGACGTATCGCTGTTTCCGGTCATCTGCCTCTCTCCTCGTCACCACAGGTCAAAGGCCGATACCGGCAAAATCCAAAAATGACCAATCGGTTTCTGGTCCCGCTGCGTAAGTCATGCTATGGCGCCGCGCAAGGCGGACGCCCGAAGTTGCGTCGGGCCAGAGGATTGACCGTAACATAAATGATACTGCCGTGCGCCTAGCCCTGATCCATAATCCACGCAGTCGCAAGAACAGGCGCGATGGCAGGAAATTTGCCAGACAGGCGCATCAGCTTCTGGGGGAGGGGTTTCTTGTCCCGGCTTCCCATGACGAGATGACCGAGATGGTCGAGGATCTCGCGCGACGCAATGTCCGGCTGATTGCGATCAATGGCGGTGATGGAACAGTCAGCGACGTCATGACGGCCGTCATGCGCGCCTATCCGGAAGGCGCGTTGCCTGATCTCGCCATCTTTCCGTCCGGCAACACCAATCTGATTGCCCGTGACGTCGGGTTCACGCATCGCGGGATCGCCGCCCTGCGCCAGCTCTGGAACCATGGCGACGTGCTTCCACGCACCAATCGACGCCCGCTCAAGATTTCATGGCCGGAAAACGAGCATGAAGCGCGCCTTGGCATGTTTCAGGGCAGTTCCGGCTATGCGCGTGCTATTGCAATAGCCCATTCCCCGCATGTGCTGCGTTACGCGCCGCATAATCTCGCTGTGGCCGTTACGCTGGTGGGCGCGTTCGGCAGCCTGCTCTGGCGCCGGCAGCGTGAGACCTGGCTGACGGGAGATCGCTTCGCGCTCGAGGGCGATGGCGAAACCCTCGCTGACGGTCAGAGCTTCCTGTTTCTCTCGACCGCGCTGCAAAAGCTGGATCTGGGCATCTGGCCATTCTGGAACAGCGGCAAGGCGAGGTCCGAAGGGCTGCACTATCTGCATGTGGCCGATCATCCCCGCCGCCTGCTTCAGGCGACCTGGTCGCTGCTGCGGGGGCGCGCTCCTTCGTGGCTGCGCCAGAGCGGAGACTACATGAGCGGACGCGCCAGCCAAATGGTCCTGACCTGCGCGGGGGATTTCGTGCTCGATGGTGAGCGCTTTGCGCCCGGAGCAAAACATCGTATCCTTCTTTCCGAAGGGCCCCAGTTCGGCTTTGTGCATGACTGACCATGCGGCACGTCCGGTCGAGACCGAGACCCTGCTTGACCGGACGCTGATTGGCGAACTGACAACCCTGGTTGACCCGCGTATCCACCAGCTGGTGGCTCATATACTCGGGACCACGCGCCCGCTCGGGGTCCTGTTCTACGGTTCGGGGCTGCGCCAGTTCGATCCTGACGGGCTTTTTGACTTTTATATCGTGCTCGAGCGCCTGTCAGACTGGCCAGCTCCTCCATTGGCCTTGCTCGGCAACGCATTGCTTCCACCGAATGTGTTTTATGCCGAGCATGAGGTTGAGGGTCAGATTTTGCGGGCCAAGGTCGCGCTGATTACCTTGGCGCAATTCCGTTCCCGTGTTTCGCCACGTTCTCAGGATACAACGCTCTGGGCGCGCTTCTGCCAGCCTGTACGGCTTGTCTGGGTGCGCGATGCGGATTCCGCCGAGGCACTTCTCGATGTGCTGCGCCGTGCCGTTGTGACCGCTTCTGGCTGGGCCGCACGTCTGGGTGAGGGTACGCATGCGCCCGCCGAGTGGTGGCGCATTCTCTTCAGTCGGACCTATCGCGCCGAATTGCGGGTCGAGCATGAGAGCCGTGGTTCAACCATCATGCAGGGGCTCGAAAGCCGGTATGCAGCTCTCACACGCGATGCATGGACGCTAGGCCAGCTGAAATTCGACGAGCGGGAAGGCCAGTTGAGGCCGCGATTGACTAGACTTGCCCGGATCCGTGCCGGCAAACGTTGGGCCCGCATGGCGCGACGCGGACGATGGCGTAATATCGCTCGTCTGGTAAAGGCGGCCTTCACTTTCCGCGATGGGGCGACCTATCTCGCGTGGAAAATCGAGCGACATAGCGGTTTTCGTCTTGCACTCTCGCCCTTCGAGGCGCGTCACCCGCTCATCTGCCTGCCTAGCCTGTTGTGGCGGGCCAGAGGGATCTTCCTCAAGGGGATGAAGGGCTGACGCCAAAGGCTCGCTGAGATAAAAAAAGGGAGGCCAGTGACAGACTGGCCTCCCTTTTTAACGCCGTGGTGAACGATCTTCAGCCCAGAATCTCTGCCTTGGCCTGAGCGAAGGCGGCAAGTGCCTTATCGATTTCCTGAGCCGTATGAACAGCCATGACAGAACAACGCAGCAGCGGATGCTCGTCCGGCGTCGCGGGCGGCAGTGAAAGATTTACATAGACGCCCAGTTCGAGCAGGCGGTTCCAGAAAGCAAGGGCCTGCTCCACCGTCTCCAGTGTTACGGCAACGACCGGGCTGACATGCGGGCTGGTCTTTAAACCCAGCTTGTGCAGGCCATGATTAAGCTGCTCGGCATTGGCATAGAGCTGCTTGCGCAGTTCGGGGCGGGCCTGCATCTCATCCAGCGCGGCGAGTGTGGAGGCGATGATTTCTGGCGGAAGCGACGCCGTGAACATATAGGGACGTGAGCAGAGACGGATAAGCTCCAGCCCTTCGAGATTCGAAACACAGTAACCGCCCACGGTGCCAAGCGACTTGGAGAACGTGCCAACCACGAAATCCACATCGTCTTCGCAGCCATCGCGCTCAGCCACGCCGCGTCCGTTCTCGCCAAGCACACCAAAGGAATGGGCTTCATCTGCCAGGAGATAGGCGCCGTGCTTCTTCTTGACCTCGGCAAATTCGCGCATGGGCGCGACGTTGCCGGTCATGGAGTAGATGCCCTCGACCACAACGAGTTTTGCGCCCTGGTGGTCTTTCAGGCGCGACAGGCGCTTGTCGAGATCAGCCGGGTCGTTGTGGCGGAAGCGTATGACCTGGGCGTAACCGAGGCGGCTCGCATCATAGATGCTAGCATGGCTGTCCGCATCGAGCAGCAGGATGTCGTCCTTGCCTGCCAGAGCAGAGATCGCGCCGAGATTGGCCTGATATCCCGTCGAGAAAATCATGCAGTGACGGCGGCGGAACACTTCAGCCAGATGGGCTTCCAGCTTGCGGTGCAGGGCATAGGTGCCGTTGGCAATGCGTGAACCTGTCGTGCCAACGCCCTCGCGCCTGACCGTCTCAATTGCGGCTTCTGCCGCGGCACGGGACTGACTCAGGCCGAGATAGTTGTTTGTCCCAAACAGCAGTGTCTCGCGCCCTTCGATCAGGCCGACCGTCGCCGAGACAGGGTGATCGATGACGACACCGAACGGGTTGCGCGGCGACTTGGCGGTCAGACCAGCGGCGGCGGCTTTGAGGCCTGCATATTTGGCAAAAATATCGGTCACGAGGATCAACCACCCGATTTCAGGCTTGAGAGGCACACGGCAAGATCGTGGATCGTTCGGATGTCGGCGAGCTTGTCTAGCGGCACGGAAACATCGAGTTCATCCTCGATTTCCATGACAAAATTCATGACGGCCAGTGAGTCGAAAGCGAGATCTTCGACAATCTTGCTGTCACCGTTGATGTCGCGTGGCACCTTCGGATTGGCGAGAAGCTTGTCGATGATCATCGCAGTGATGGAGGCGACCGTATCGGTCATCAAAATTCTCCGGCTTTTGGCGGTTGGGTGACAAGCACCCCAGATGAAGCGTCTTATGCGTCAGGCTTGAAAGGAAGGCCAGAGGGGGCAGTTTCTCCGAAGCCCTGAACGAGGTGCCGGAACCTTGGATGAGGCTCCGGCATGTTTGTCAGGCTGCGGTGCTGCTGGTCATGGTCTCGAACTGACCAGCGAGAAGCATGGCCTTTGCCCGGGCTCGCGTCAGCTTGCCAGACGATGTCTGGGGCAGGGTATGAGGCGGCACGAGAATGACGTCTACATCAACGCCGTGCTGGCGACGGAAAAGGCCCATCGTCTCCTCGCGCAGGCGAGCGCGGTCGTCGTCATTGGTCGCACGGCACTGCACGAGTGCCACAACGCGTTCGCCAGCTTCCTCTTCAACGGCAAACACAGCGACATCGCGTGACCGCAGGGACGTGATTTCGTGCTCAGCCGACCACTCAAGGTCCTGCGGCCATATATTGCGACCATTGATGATGATCAGGTCCTTGGCGCGGCCTGTAATGACCACCTGCCCGTTGAGCATGTAGCCAAGGTCACCCGTGTTGAGCCATCCCTTGTCATCAAGCACTTCAGCCGTTTCGGTATCACGGCCAAAATAGCCGCGCATCAGACTGGGACCACGAACATAGACCATACCAACGTGGCGTTCCTCCAGCAGGTCGCCCTTGGCATTGCGCACCTGAACATCGTGTTCTGGCAGGGCGACGCCGCAAAGCACAAAAGTGCGAAGAGCATGGGAAGGATCGTTGGATGCGCGCGCTACGCCTTCGGTCTCCAGCGTGCGCAAGTCGATCGTATCGGTTGCGATGCCTGTGTTGAGAGGCGCGAAGCTGATGGCGAGGGTGGCTTCAGCCATGCCATAGCTGGCAACGAAGGCGCGACCGTCAAACCCATATGCGGCGAAGCGTTCGGAGAACGTCTCCAGGATATGATGGCGAATCATATCTCCGCCGATGCCGGCGATACGCCAGCAGGAAAGATCGAGATCGCCGGAGACCGGACGACGCGCGCAAAGCTCATAGCCAAAGGATGGGCTATAGGCGATCGTCCCGCGATTGCGGCTGATCAGATCGAGCCAGACATGCGGGCGACGAGCAAACTCACGCGTGGGCAGCAGATCGACAGTGAGCTGACATGTCATGGGCGTCAGGAAGAACCCGACGAGCCCCATATCATGATAGAGCGGCAACCACGATACGCAGCGATCACCTGTCTCGGTTACTTGCAGGCCGTCACGGGCGATAGCCCGGGCATTGGCCATCCCGGCAGACTGGGTAACGGCAACACCCATCGGAAAGCGCGTGCTGCCCGAAGAAAACTGAAGATAGGACAGGTCATTCGTATCGATAACCGGCAGCGGCTCGCTTGCAGCCGGTCTTTGCAGCAATTCGGCTGGAGAACCGCCGAAGGCCAGATCGAGCCCTTCGATGATATCCTGCGTCCAGGAACCGATCAGTTCCGGCACAACAACGGCGCGTGCGCCAGAGGCGCTCACCATGCCCCGCAACGTGCCAATATAGGCTTCGCGACCACCAAAAGCGATGGGAAGGGGGAGGGGCGCCGGCACAAGGCCTGCGTACTGACAACCGAAGAAGATGCGTGCGAAATCACCGTCACTCTCCGCAACGATGGCAACGCGGTCGCCGGTTTTGAGCCCGGTGCCGATCAGGCGATGGGCGGTGTCAATCGCCTGATCACGCAGGACGCGGTAGGGCAGGGCCTCGATGAGCTGGCCGCGACCATTATAGATGTTGAACCCCGCCGTTCCCTGCGCCGCATAATCCAGGGCAGCGCTGAACGTCGGAAAATCGCCGTGGCGGCGCTTCTGGTTCGATGCAGTAGGAACGGGCGTTTCGTTGGGCGTCATATCGTTTGGTCTGCTCTGCTTTTCACTCTGTCATGATCACTGCACCCAAGGCGAAACCCTGAGGCAATCCATGCGTATGGGTTACGCGGCGTTACGGAGATAATCGACGATTGCATCCGCAGCGCCCGGCGCTGTCGGGCCGTCATCGCTGAACTCGAACGTCTCTAGTATATATTGGCGTTGCGCCTCAAGAAATTCGTCATGTTTTGTCACAGCCGTCTCGAGCACTGTCGTGAGCGGATCGATGCCGTCGAGCACTTGCCCGAGATTCCAGAAATGGTAGTTGCGGTCCGACTGCCAGTTCACATGATGGGCATTGAGAAAAACGCAAGGGCGCGGGCGCACAAGAAACTCAGCGACTTGCGAACTGACGTCGCCGAGATAGATATCGGCAGCCATCGTGTAGGTCATATCGATACTGCGTGGGCTGCCCGGATCGATCAGGATATGATTGTGGTGGGCAAAACGCGACACAAGCTGCTCGCCTTCCTGACGGTGCTTGTCAAACAGACGATAATGCGGGGCGAATATTAGGTTGTAGCGATCCTGATTGGCGAAATATTCAAGCACGGCTTCGCCCAGTAGCGGCCATGAGGACAACTTACTGGAGAAATGCGGGTTATAGAGAACGATCGGCTTGCCGTTATCGAAGAGCGCTGGCCGGCTACGAGCCATGCGGCGCACAATATCGAACTTCGCGTAGGAGCCTCGGTAGTATCGCCCGGGGCTGATCGCACCCTGGGACAGCAGACGCTCCTCGATCTTCTTTCCCGACAGGAGCACGAAATCGAATTCTTTGACGTCGCGGGCAAAGCCGATCGCGCGATCTCCGGCGCCGTGACGCGTCCAGATCATCCTCGGCTTGCGAATTCCCATGCGACGCAGATAGAGCGAGGTGCGCTCTGGCACGACTATGGCCTCGAAGCGTGAGAAATATTCCCGATTGAAAAAGAGGCTGGCCATCTTCCCCAATACGCCGGGGCCGGAATGCTCAATGCGACGGCGGAGGAATTCCGGCATCTTGAGAAGATCGAAGCGCGCCTTTGCATTGGGGTAGAGCGCACTCAGAGTCTTGGCGTAATCAAGATGAGCCTCTGTGGTGCAGGCGACATGGACCTCCGTATCATCATGACGTGATGCAATTTCCATCGCAATCGGGAGCGAATGGAGCGTCTGATGAGGCTGAGCGATATAGGGGAAAGCGATTTTCAGCATGATCGGGTGTCAGTTACCAAGGTTCGTCAGGGTAGTGTGATATGTCATCGTACAATCTCCTCACGTCCTGCGGGTCGGTGCGAAAAACGGGATCCAACAACGTAGGGCAGGTTTTTGTGCCTCTGCTTGCCAGATACAAGAGCAGATATTGGAAACGTGATGGAACGCTTGCTTAAATTTTGGCAATCGACGCAACGCTGAGGATGTTAAGGGGCATCATGTCGACCCGTTTTTTCAAGCGGGGTGCGGCATGCTTTCCAGCGAGGTCTCGCATCGCAGATGATTAGTGATATAGAGGCCTCGTTCCACAACACACAAATTATGACGCTTCGTTGCGACCGAGGGAGAGTTCCCTGCCTGGCGCTCTTTTTCAGGGCGTGCTGTCATTTTTTTGAAATTATGTGTTGACGGGTGTGGGTGTGGGGTCTAAAAGCCCGTTCA
>NZ_AYXS01000026.1:0-3113 GCF_000505765.1 Asaia sp. SF2.1
ACGATACGCGGCAGACGGATGCCCATGACGACAAGCCGCATGACCTGCGGATCGCTCACGCCGTGGGGGGAAAAGCCGAAACCGGTCGCGCCAGAGGCCAGAGCGAGAAGAAAGCTCGACACAAGCCCTATCCCCAGCAAGACGAAGGCCGACATCGGATTGAGGCGTCGCACATTCATGCAGGCAGCGTGTGGCGGGCAATTTCCTGCGCCAGTTCAAGCGCGACTTCGGCAGTACGCGGCCCGAAGCCAAGAAGCTTCTCCCCCTCCATGTCGATAATCGCCCCTTTTTGCCCGGCGGGTGTGAGTTTGACGGCTTCATCCGCAAGGAGGGCATCCCGCATGGACTGTCCGCCCTGACTCATCATGAGAATGACGTCCGGTTGCAGCCCGATCAGAGCTTCACGCTCCAGCGCCTTGTAGCCCTGCATGCCGCTTCCGGCGTTGATACCGCCCGCCAGCGTTATGATGGCATCGGCCGCCGTCCCGGTTCCAGCGGACATAGGTCGTCCATTGACCACACGCATGACAAACAGCACGCGGGCCTTTTTGGGGTGCAGTTCTTTCCACGCCTTAAGCGTGCGCAGCTGGTTATCGAAACGCACCACCATCGACGCCCCCTGCTCCTCGGCACCCACGGTGCGCGAGAGCGTCAGGATACGGTTTTTCACACCTTCAAGAGATGGCGTTGCATCGATCATAACGATCGGGACAGGTGATTCCATAAGCTGGTCGAGCGCGTTGGGCGGCCCGGAATCATTCATCGCGAGCACCAGATCGGGCCGCAGGGATAAGACCCCTTCAGATGAAAGCTGCCGCATATAACCGACCGATTTCTTTTCGCGCAGGGCTGCCACCGGGTAGGTCGAGGTAATATCGACCCCGATGATCCGCTCTCCGACACCCAGCGCATAAAGCGTCTCGGTAATCGTGCCACCGATCGAAACCATGCGCTGCATGGTGCCCAGCGTGACATGACGACCGCGGCAATCCTCCACGCGTATGGGGCGGGCCTCACCGGCCCGCGCAGCGCGCGAGGTGGCTCCGGAAACGCCGGTTGCCAATGCCGAGAGCCCGAACTGACGCCGTCCAAACAACCTAATGCTCATGGTTCCTGACCCTTTTCTGCGGGGACATGGGGGCTGTGTGGCCGGTTTCCCTCACCCGATGGAGCGGTGATTTAAAGGATGTTTTTACTTCTTGCAAGTGCGAGTCATTCTCAATAACCGTTCGCAACATCATTCACCGACTCGCAGGGCCAACGCCATGATCACTACCCGCCGGGTACTTTCTCTTTCGACGTCACTCGCCCTGATCACCCTCGCTCCGGTTCAGGCACACGCCCAGACAGGCAATGCCCTGACTACCGGTCAGGATCTGGGACCTCACGCGCCCCAGAACGTGCAAAACAGGCACACGCCGACTGGCAGCGCACACGCCTCTCCCCCATCAGCGCGTGCGGCAGCGAGCACAACGACCGCGACCGGAGCCACGCAACTGGCGCGCGCAGAAGCACGGTCCGGCACCGTAACCCGCAGCAACGGCAACGAAATCACCCTGCCGAGTGTGAAGGTTCACGGAACGAACGAAATCGCCGTGCCGCAGGCGAGCTCAACACTGACCCGTAATGACATGCTCCGTGTCGCCCCTACCGAGCCCTACATGATCCTCACCGGGCTGCCGGGCGTCTATTTCCAGAATGATGGCTCCCCCTCCCTCGCGATTTCCATACGCGGCATGCAGGATTTCGGACGTGTAAATGTCATGGTGGATGGCGCAAGGCAGGACTTCCAGACCAGTAGCCACGGCGCGAATGGCAGCGTCTATGTCGACCCGGCTCTGCTTGCGGGGCTGGATGTCTCTCGTGGCACGGTCTCGACCGCTGATGGTGCGGGTGCCATCGCGGGCGTTGTGAACATGCACACGCTGGGCGTTGATGATCTGGTCGATTCAGGCAAACGCTACGGTGTGATGGCGCGCGCACTGGGCGGCACCAATAATTATGATGGTTCGGGCGTGGTCGGCGCGGGTGTCAGGGTGCGCCCCTGGCTGGGTCTGGCCGCAGCCTTCAGCATGCGCAGCTCGGGCGATTACGAGGATGGCGCTGGCGCGCGTATTCCCGATACCTACCAGCGTATGCAGTCCGGCCTGTTCAAGATCGACATCAAGCCCGGCATGGACCAGAGCCTGACCCTGGGGACAGTCATCTATCACAATGAATTCGGACAGGGCACCGAAGGCATCTACGCGGGCAACAAGATACAGAACAACCAGGGCAATCTGGAGTATCGCTTCACACCGCACGACAACAAGCTCATCTTGCTGCACGTCAAGGGCTATGTGGTCTCCACCGGGCTGGACAATGCCATGCCGGCCTATCGCGCCAGCACCCTCGCTGCGGCCAATCTGACGAAATACAACCTGACCACGTTGGGCTTCGAGGCAGACAACACCTCGCAATTCCCACTTGGCCCCGTGCTCGCCTCGCTCAATTATGGCGGCGAGTACTATCATGACTCCGTCAAGACGAAGGACCAGACCGGCTATGAGGGGTCCACCCCCTCAGGCGGGCGCGGGGTTGGCAGCGCCTTCACACAGCTCGCCCTGAACTGGAAGATCGTGCAGCTGACGGGTGCCCTTCGTTACGACACCTATCATGCCTCTGGCAGCGGGGTTAATCAGGCCTCAGGCTTCACATCAGTCAATGCGGGTGCCTTCAGCGCCTCCCGAGGCGCTGATGCCGTCAATCCCAAGGTGACATTGGCTGTCACGCCAGTGCATGGCCTGCAGCTTTATGGCAGCTACGGTCTCGGTTTTCGCCCGCCCGCCGTCACCGAGATGTTCATGGCCAGCTCGCATCCGGGCCTTGGCTTTCTCAAATTCATTCCCAACCCCAATCTCGCGCCTGAGCAGACCTATGGCTGGGAGATTGGTGCCAAGCTGCATTATCGTGACGTGCTGACGGATGGCGACAAGGTGACATTCGACGGCGATTATTTCGACACGCGCATCAAGAACTATATCGCCCAGACGCGTGTGATCGGACGTCCGGCGGCTGGCTCGTATATCCCGACCTACGGGTATTTCTACCAGAACATGGCGGGTAACACCTTC
>NZ_AYXS01000026.1:3227-15319 GCF_000505765.1 Asaia sp. SF2.1
ATAACCGCCTGGTCTTTGCAACGCTGTCCTACACCAATACGACCACAAAGCTGCCGCGCGCCGATTACACCGGCTTCGGCGCCATGCTCACCAAGCCGCCACGTTCGGTTCTGGCAGGGACGGTCGGGCTGCATCTTTTCGACAACAAGCTCTCGCTCGGTGCCCGTATTCGGGCCGCTACGCAAACTCTGGGCAGGCCCTCAAGCAGCACGGCGCTCTACCCCAAGCAGGGCGGTTATGTGGTGTTCGACATGTTCGGCTCTTACCAGATCACCCATCAGATTCAGGCTTTCATCAATGCTGATAACATCACCAACCGTCGCTATTACACGAGCCAGATCTCGACCATTCCCAATCAGGGCCTGACCGTTATGGGGGGGCTCAATTTCGCTCTCTCCCGCTGAGTGCAGCTGCCTGCCGCGCTAGGTATTGAGAGCGGAGGATGCGCCTCTTGCCTTTGGGCTCGGGGTGCGGCAATGGCGCGGCAAACGACAAGGAGCCGCGCCATGAACGCCCCGTCCCAACCCGATGCCAGCGCAACAGCCAATCTCGAGCACAAACTCGGGCGTTTGGTCAGAAAATATCTTCACGGCTTCTCAGGTCTTTTTGTTCTCTTCGTCCTCAAGCAGGGCTGGGCCTGCCTGTTCGGTGGGCTGATGCTGGCGGCCATTCTGGTCTCACACTGGATCTGGTCACCCCAATGGGTGATTACCCGTTACGACGCGCTTTTCCTGTTCGCCATCGCGACCCAGATCCTGTTTCTTTTCTTAAGGCTCGAAACCGGAAGAGAAGCCCTGATCATTCTTGCCTTCCATATCACGGGCACGGCCATGGAGTGGTTCAAGGTGTCCGCCGGATCATGGGCCTACCCCGAGCCCGGTTTCTTCAAGATCCTTCATGTGCCGCTCTTTTCGGGCTTCATGTATGCCTCGGTAGGCAGTTACATGGCGCGTGTCATACGTCTGTTCGACATGCGCTTCGAGCCTTATCCGGATTTCAGGCTTTCACTGCTCCTGGCGCTTGCCATCTATGCCAATTTCTTCACGCACCATTACCTTCCGGACCTGCGCTGGCTTCTCGTCCTCGCAACCGTCCTTCTTTACCGGCACTGCGTCATCCATTATCGGATCGTCGATGTGTTCTGGCGAATGCCATTGCCTCTGGCCGCCTTCCTCTCAAGTATAGCCCTGTGGATTGCGGAAAATATCGGCACCTTCACCGGCACATGGCTTTACGCAAAGCGTGACTTTACATGGGTCGTCCATCCCCAGAAACTCGTTTCGTGGTATCTGCTGCTCTACGTTGCTTTCATCACGGTCACACTGCTTTTGCGGCCGGATCGTCCGCGAGAACTCGAAAACGCCGTGGAGGCAGGAGGGCGGTGAGACTGGCAGAGAGAGATTTGCTCCCTCCCCGGCATGAGATTCCGGGACGTCTCCATTCACTCGGGCTGTGCCTGCTTGTCATGACGCTGGGTCTGTTCTGTCGCCTCGCCCCTCTCGGCTTGCCTCCGATGTTCAGGAAATGGAGCGGATCCATTCTCTGGGGGGCCATGTTCTGGTTCCTTGCCCTGCTGCTCACAGGTGGGAAATCCTTGAGGGTCACGCTCCTTCTTGCTGCCTCTGGGGCCGGCGCCAGCGAGTGCATCAAGCTGGCTCATTATGACGCTCTGGAAACACTTCGGCGCAATAGAGTGGGACATTTCCTGCTGGGGCAGCAATTCTCGTGGCTCAATCTGATCGCCTACATCACGGGAATTGCGCTTGCTCTGGTCACAGCGCTTGCGCTGAAATCAACACAGCGCAACTAAGGTTGGGGATTTACTATATGACAAAGTGATGAATGTTTTGTTTCCGATCTGATTTTAATAAAACCATAATACTTTGACACGTCCTGTCACGATAATGACCAGCCGCATCGTGACCCTCTCGGACGAAACGGCTCCTTTCAATGAAACTCAGACATCGTCTCATTATCTCGGCCAGCCTTCCGGCCCTGCTTATCGCAGCGCATTCTGCGGCGATGGCCCAGAATGTTACGGTTGCACAGCGTGACGCGGCACAGCCTGAGCCGAAAATAACGCGAAAGCTTCAATCCGCCCGCAAGCGTACAGCCACGCCTACCGTCACGCCAAAAACCTCAGTCGAGGCAAAATCACCTGAGTCGATCATCGTGCTTGGCGCTGGTCAGGCCCGCGAAACACAGACGATCTCCCGCACGGCCATTCAGGAATACACACCGGGTACGAGCCCGTTCAAGGCGCTGTCTAAACTGCCGGGGGTCATGTTCACCTCGTCCGATCCGCTGGGCTCCTATGAATGGTCGCAGCAGATCATCATCCGTGGCTTTGACCAGAGCCGGCTTGGCTTCACCTTTGATGGCGTCCCGCTGGGCGATCTGGCCTATGGCAATGATAACGGGCTTTCCATCGGGCGCGCCTTGCAAACCGAGAATAACGGCCCCGCCACGCTGACGCAGGGCGCAGGGGCCGTCGGTGTCGCAGCATCCAGTGACCTTGGTGGTGCGCTTCAATTCACCTCCATCGATCCGTCAGACAAATTCGGCGCCGATGTCAGCGGTACGATCGGCTCTGCCTCCACCTGGCGGACCTTTGCCCGCATCAATAGCGGTCTGCTCAAGGGCGGCGGCAAGTTCTATGTGTCCTATGACCATCAGGACGCGAATAAATGGAAGGGTGACGGCGTGCAGCGCCAGGACCAGGCCAATGCGAAATACGTGCAGCCACTGGGTGACAACTTGAAACTGACTGTTTTTGGTGACTGGTCTAAGCGCGCCGAGAACGACTATCAGGATCTCTCCCTCGCTCAGATCAACACCTACGGCTATAATCTCGACAATATCACAGGCAACTACGCCCTCGCGAAGCAGATTGCCTATGCCTATCAGAACGGCACCGCCTTCCCCAAGGGCATCGAAAATCAGGATACCGTCTACTACAACGCAGGTGGCCTGCGCGAGGACGCCATGGGCTATGGCAAGCTCGATTTCCGGGTCAATAATCGCCTGTCCGGCTATGTCATGGGTTATGGCCACACCAACACTGGTGAAGGCGTGTGGGTTACGCCCTATACGGCAACACCTGCACAGCTTGGTGGCTCCCCTCTATCCACGCGCACGACAGAATACGATATCCATCGTGCCGGTTTCATTGGCAGCCTGACATACAAGATTGCCAACCATGCCATCGAAGGCGGCTTCTGGTTCGAAAACAACAATTTCAACCAGGCGCGCAGGTTCTACCCGCTGGCTCTGGATGGCTCACCCTCCTCGACCCACTGGTATCGTGACAACGCCTTCGCTACGCAATGGCAGAGTGCCTTCAACACCAAGACCTATCAGGTCCATCTGGGTGATACCTGGAAGATCACACCGAAGCTGAAGGTCAATTACGGCTTCAAGTCGCTGATCGTGGACAACACGGCACGCGCCATGAATGGCAGCTATCTGGGCACCCCCATGCCCACGGCTTATCCCTCCGGCTCGCTCAACGCTACCAATGGCTTCCTGCCTCAGGTCGGTGCGAATTATCGGTTCAACCATAACCACGAAATCTTTGTGGATTATGCGCGCAACATGGCTGCTTTCGATAGCGCCCAGACCTCGGGGCCGTTCTCGACTACAGTTGCCGGTTTCCAGGCGCTTCAGGGCAAGCTGAAGCCCGAAATGTCCAACACGGAAGAACTTGGCTACCGCTATCACACCAGGACATTCCAGGCGACCGTGACCGGCTACTATGTCGAATTCGGCAATCGCCTGCTGGCTGTAACGCAGGGTGTGGGTATTCAGGGTAACGCCTCAGTTCTGTCGAATGTCGGCGGGGTGATCTCACGCGGTATCGATACTGCCGTAAACTGGCAGTTCGCGCCCAACTGGTCGATTTTCGCTTCCTATGCCTTCAACAACTCTTTCTATGAGGATGATGTTATGGCTGATGGCAAGGTCTCGGCCGCCATTAAGGGCAAGAACGTGGTCGGCATGCCGCGCAATCTAGCCAATGTGCAGCTTGGCTATGATGACGGGCATATCTGGGGCAATGTGCTCATGCAGATCCAGGATCGTCGTTACTACACCTATACGAACGATGCCTATGTGCCGGCCAATGACGTGTTCAACCTGAATCTCGGCTATCGCTTCAAGAGCCACAATTTCTGGCTCCGCGGTCTGGATACGCAGATCAACGTCTCCAACCTGTTCAACAAGCGCTATGTGGCAACAGTAGGCAGCAACGGCTTTATCAATTCCGATCCGTCCGGCACATTCCAGACGCTTCAGGCTGCAGCCCCACGCATGGTTTTCTTCACGATCCGCAAGCACTTCAACTGAGTTCCGGAGCAGTCAGCATGAAACCCAGCCGTCGGCATTTCCTTCATCTCGGTGCTGCCGCGCTGGCAGGGACCATGTTGCCAGAAAACCTGCGTCAGGCCCTCGCCATCCCTGCCAATCGTGAAACCGGCACGATCAGGGATGTCCAGCATGTCGTTATCCTGATGCAGGAAAACCGGGCGTTCGATCACTACTTCGGCACCATGCGTGGCGTGCGTGGTTTTGGCGACCCGCGCGCCGAAAAGCAGGCGGATGGGAGCCCGGTCTTTGCCCAGAAGGACGCAAAAGGCCGGGTCATATGGCCTTTCCTGTTCGATACGATCCATACCTCGGCGGCCTGCCTCAAAAGTCTTGACCATAGCTGGAAAGGCACCCAGGCCGCATGGAACGAGTGGGATGGCTGGGTCCCCCATAAAAGCCCGATGACGATGGGATATTTTACCCGCGCGGAAATTCCCTATTACTACGCACTCGCCGACGCCTTCACCATTTGCGACGCCTATCACGCTTCCATTTTCGGCCCGACCAATCCCAACCGCCTCTATTTCTTTACCGGTACAAACGGCCTTGCTGTCGGCGCTGATGGCAAACAGGCGGTCGAGAATGTCGATGACGGCAACTGGTCGGCCGATATGGCGCACGACAATCCCGCCTTCACACCTTTTGACTGGACGACCTATCCCGAGCGCCTTCAGGAAGCCGGGGTGAGCTGGAAATTCTATCAGGAATACGACAATTTTGGCGACAATCCCCTCGCCTCCTTCAGACAGTTCCGTAATCTCGACAAGCGGGACTGGCGGTATCGTCAGGCGCGCGCTGTCGTGCCGGGCTCAAACAAGGAGAACATGCACGAACTGGAGGGGCGCTACCTGTTGGAGGCCTTCGAGAAGGACATCGTCGATGGAACGCTGCCTCAAGTGTCGTGGATCGTCCCACCGGCGGCCCTGTCGGAGCATCCCGAAGCGCCGCCCGGCTTTGGCGAGCATCTGATTTCCAAGCTGATCGACATTTTCGTTCGACACCCTGACATTTGGGCCAAGACCGTTTTCATTCTGAATTATGATGAGAATGACGGGTTTTTCGACCATGTACCGCCGCCCGTTCCCTCATCGCAGACAGCGACTGGCCAGCTTCCGGACGGTGAGGCCTATCACGGCGAGCCGGTCGGCCTCGGGCCCCGCGTACCCGCCCTGATCATCTCGCCCTGGACAAAAGGCGGGTGGGTCAATTCACAGGTCTTCGACCATACATCGGTCATCCGGTTTCTGGAGCAGCGATTCAATGTTCCCTGCCCGACCATTACACCCTGGCGCCGTGCGGTTTGCGGCGATCTGACCTCTGCCTTCGATTTCAGCAAGCCTGATGCGAAGTGGTCCGTGGCTCTTCCTGATACGAGCGCGTATCTGCCCCAGACACGAATTTCCTGTGCACACCCTCCCCCGCTCGTACCGGAGCATGGCAGCCTGCCCCTTCAGGAGGCCGGTCAGCGCCCGAGCCGGGCTCTGCCTTATCGCTTCACTGTCACAAGCCATGCCGATGCGCCGACGAAACTGGTCTTTGCCAACACGGCCGAGCAGGGGGTGGTTTTTCGTATCCGTCAGACGCGTGAGGCAAGCCAACATCTGACCGCTGCAGGCAAGACAACGGCTGTGTTCCACTGTTCGGCCTCAGGCACGGTCGAGATCTACGGGCCGAACGGGTTCTACCGTCTCCATGATCCCGAGAGCCGCATTGGCCTGACTTCACAGACGAGCGGAAACAGCCTGCATCTGTCCTTAAACTGCGCGGGACAGGGGACCGGTGCAAACGAGCCCGTCGTGCTCTCGCTTATCGATCACTACACCGGGCAGCGACAGGACCTTTCCGTACAACCGGGGCAGATTTTGCACCTTACCATACCGGTTGCCGTGAGTGACCACTGGTACCATGTCGATTGCGTCACCCGTTCGGGCAAGCTTGTTCTCTCTCTCGCGGGTCATGTCGAAAACGGATCGCCCAGCCGGTCGGACCCGCATTTCGGGCGTGGGAACCCGGCCTGAAAGCCTGTCTCTTCGGGAAAACGACGTGCGTAATCGTTAGCGAGAACGACACAGCCATAGTCGCCAGAACAGGGACAGGGCCTCATGAAGGCGCGACCCTTTCGCTCCCGAGCGCGTGGGGCACGTCTGTGCCGTCTCACGCCTGCGCACCCGAGCCTGTCAGCGCTGTCGCAAAATAGACGCAAGGAAAAGCCAAACTATAGACCAGGACCCGCGCAGCATTGACAGCACGGGTCGGAAAGCTAGGGTCCAGTCCGATGGTGTCCCGGAGACGGGATGAAAAGGGAACATGGTCGAACGCCATGACTGCCCCCGCAACTGTAGGTGAAGAGTGTGCGAACGTGGACCCGCCAAGGGTTCAGCCACTGGGACTATCCCCCCGGGAAGGCCAGTTCGCACATCATGACGCGCAAGTCAGGAGACCTGCCATCACACGGGGTCACGGACGAGAACCGGCGGGCGGGGTGTCCTGCAGGTGGCAGGAGAAACGCTGCCCATCGTAGTGACGTGAACACGGGATAGAACACATAACATGCGCCCCATGCGCTCACTCAGGGCTTGTCTTCTGACCGGCATCTCGCTCGCGCCTGCACTTGGCCTTCTGCCGCTTTTACCTGCTGCCCTCGCTCAGGAGCAAGGCAGCAACGACGAGTACATTACGGCTCATGGTGAGAGTACCGGCCTCAAGGCACGCCCAGCCATAGGCGGCCGGCTCGGACTCAGCCTCCAGCATAATCCGGCGTCGATCTCGATCATTGATCAGAAGATCATCTCGCAGCGCGGCTATGTGCATGCCGAAGATGCTGCCGATTTCGCAACGGGTGTGACCTCCGGTGGCTCGCCCGGCAACCCGGCCCAGCTCATGATGCGCGGTTTCAGCGGCAATCAGGTGCTGATCCTGCGCGATGGTTTCTATTTCGGGCCCACGACCATGGTGAACCGGCCGCTCAACGCCTTCAACCTCGAGGCGGTCGAGATCCTGAAAGGCCCCTCCTCCGTTCTTTATGGCCAGGGTGCCGTCGGCGGTACCGTGGATATGCGCACGCGTACGCCGGACATGGATCATGTACGTGCCAACGCCCTGCTCTCCTACGGGAGCTTCAATAGCTGGAATGCAGGCATTGGCGGGTCAGTGCCCCTCACCCGTACCCTGGCGATACGAAGCGACTTCAGCCGGACCTCGTCTGATGGCTATGTCAAAGGCGCCAACCCGCGCAGCAATGACTGGACCACCACGCTCCTGTGGCATCCGGACACGAAGTTCACGGCACGTTTTACCGTCGATTACCTGACCGATAATCTCTCGACCTATTACGGTGCGCCGCTCGTACCGGGCTCTGCTGTAAAAGACGCAGCTGGTGGGCTGCTCCATTCAACTCAGGGACTTGTCATCAGCCACGCGTCGCTGTGGCGCAACTACAACGTGGCCAACCCACGGGCGAGCTCCGTCAATGCAACGCCGACGCTGCATCTGGACTGGGCTGCCAGCGACCACGTCTCACTGCATGACAAGGCCTATTTCCTTTATGCCAAACGTCGCTGGGACAATGCTGAGACCTACAGCTATATCGCGTCACCCGGCGCCACTGATACGAGCGGACAGGCAATCATGCCCGGCCGGATCGGCCGCGATCGCTTCTATGTCTATCAGAACCAGCATCAGCTTGGTGACAGTGTCGATGCCCGTTTCGATTATCCCCTGTTCGGGTTACGCAATCGCCTCGTGATCGGCGGAGATGCCTACTACATTCGCTTCATCCGCAATCGCGGCTTTCCCGATGCAGATTATGCCGACAGCGTCTCACTGACGAGCCCTGACGGCGGCGCACTCGGGTCATTTGCCGGGGAGTATCCCTACCGTAAATCTCCTACGACCATGATCGAAGCGGGCCTCTTTCTTGAGGATACCCTCTCGATCACCGACAGGCTGCGGCTGGTGGGAGGGTTCAGGTATGACTGGCTTTCGCTCGACAGGCAGAACTTCAACCAGAATGGCCAGTTCAATGCGTCCACCAGCTTCAAGGGGCATTACAATCCGGCCAATTTCCGCATAGGTCCGGTTTTCGACCTGTTGCCCAATCTGAGCCTGTATGGGGTTTATGCCACGGCTGAAGACCCACCGGGCTCCAACCTTTTCCTTGCCAATCGAGGGCAATTCTCCCGCTTGAGTTACTCGCGCCAGGGAGAGATTGGCCTCAAGGCAAGCGCTCTCTCGGGACGGCTCGTCACAACCCTGTCCTTCTACGATATCCGTCGGACGAGGGTGCTGGTCCAGACCGGACAGGACAGTGTCTCGCTAGCCGGCAGCCAGAAATCGCGCGGTCTGGAGTGGCAGGCCGATTGGCGCATTGACCGGCACTGGAGCGTTTCGGGAAATGTGGCTTATACCTATGCCCGTTACGGCACATTCTTCCCGAATGCCTCGACCGATGCGAGCGGCAATCAGGTTCCGGACGTCCCGGCGGTAACGGCCAATCTATGGGGCGTGTGGTCGAGCGTTTTCGACCTGCCGCTCGATCTGGGCACGGGCATGCGTTACGTCTCGGCACGCAAGGGGGACTATGCAAACACCCTTACGCTCAAGGACTATGCTCTTGTGCACGTGTTTGCTGGCTGGCACGTCTATAAGGGGATCACCCTGTATGGCCGGATCGATAATCTTGCCAACAAGCACTACGTGCAGTGGGCCGATACCAGCTATCCAAGCGAGGTCCTGATCGGCGCGCCGCGCTCCTTCACGGTCAGCATGCAGGCCTCCTTCTGAAAGTATGGGAGGCGTAATGCCTCCCTCATTATCCAGACGGGGACCACCTCCCCTTGCTGAACTTCCCGTGTGTCATCCAACCCAATAACGCCTGTCTATAGAGCGCGACGGGTCAGACAGCGCCGTGTTTCTGTTCGGGTGTCGCGAAAAGCGCGATGAGACGTGAAACGCGTCGCGTGAGGCGCGGATGGGTAGACATGATCTCCACCATAAAGCCAGCCATACCCGGCACCTGTGCCTCCTGCTCGGCAAAAGCCTCCGCGTTCATTGACGTATTGAGACGCCGTGCTCCGCAGGCAAGCATCTGCAAAGCCCCTACGCCGTCACGATAATCCGGCAGGATCGATGCGCCCACGGCATCGCATCTATATTCGCGTCCACGCGAATAGGCACGGTAAAGGAGCGGTACCAGATAGGCCGGCGCACGAAGGAAAGTTTTGAAGCCATCAAGATGCCCCAGGACATGATGGGCAATCTCATGACCCATGATGAAGCGGAGCTGCGCATCTGTGTCTGTCTCGATGATAGCCGAGGTCAGGAACACATAGCGCCCACGAAGCAGGCGTATGGCAAAGGCGTTTGTGATACCGTGCGAGTTGTAGATGAAGGCACGAGGCACCTCTTGCAGGCCGAGCCTCTGGCTGACTTCAGCAAACGTCGCATGGAGTTCAGGGAACTGCCTTGAGGAGAGTGCGACCATGTTGCCAAGCGCATAGGCCCGATAAAGCGCTGCTGCGACAAGACTGATCGCGCCGAGCACGGCGAGATAGAGAGCGATCACCACGAGTTGGGCCAGACCGTTCGGGCGCACAAGCGCTACCATGACGAAAGCAGCCAACAGGATGAGCCAGACAACGGTCCCGAGAACTGTCAGGGTCCCACCGTAAAGTCTTTCCTTGGCATGGCGATATTGTTTTATGTCAGATGTCATGGCTGTGTGACGCCCTTCTTCTCGTTATAGTTCTATGAGCAAGACAAGCAGTATCAACAGGCGGAATAATCTGCATGTGATTTACCGTTTCATCCAGGTTTGCGAGACATAATGCGTCTGGGGGGACCATCGACCCTTGTGATCATTTCCCTTGGTTCAGGTATTAAGCTATCTTTTCGTGCGAAACGGAAAGGACAGGTATGAACGATTTTACGGCGCTCATTGCGGATCTGGGTTTATTCGTCTGTGTTCCCTGGATCCTGTGGCGTCTGCTCGGTCGCGCCATACCCATTGCCGTGATCCCGATCCTCATCGGCATTCTCGCCGCCGTATGGCATCTGCCTCTCAAATCCGTCGGCGTCCCGTCATTCTACGGTGATACGATAGGCTGGGTCGCAGTTCTCGTCCTCGCTTTTACCGCGGGGATGGAAATGTGGCAGCATCCTGAGGGCGACAACCGGGAAAGCCAGATACCGGCACCCAGCCTGCCTCGCCTCCTGGGAGGCGCAGCTTCGGCGCTGGGCGGTCCCTTTCTCATCGGCACGGTACTCGTCTATTACTTCTTTCTGCCACTCCCGGGCTGGCATGCACCAGCCGTTTCCCCGCTCATTGGCGCGGCTTCCATCGGATTGTGTATCGCCGTCAGTGCGCTTCCGGTCCTCATAGGCATCGTTCGCGAGTTGCCCGTTCGAGACAAGCCAATCGGGCAGCTCGCTCTGAAATTGGCCGTAATCGATGACGCGACGCTATGGATTGGTCTGGCACTGCTGCAATTCGCTGCGGAACGACAGTCAGCGATGCACAGCTGGGGTCTCAGGCAATGCGTTGCCTTGCTCCTTCTGATTGGCCTCGGTCTCGTCGGCTCACTCGCGTCACGTCACGTCCGCAATCCGTCAAAAGCCCTGATCTGGGCAGTCGTACCAGTCTATCTCAGCCTTGGTTCCTGGGCCAGCATGACGCTTGGTTTACACGAATTGATCGGGGCGTATTTCGCGGGAGCCTTTATGCCTCCCTCATGGGTAAGGCGTCTGCCGTTCGAAGCGATCTCGACCTTTTGCCTTATCTGGATTGCACCGCTATTCTTCGGTCATAGTGGCCTGCGTATCGATGGCGACGCCCTTACCTGGCCGTCGGTTCTTGCCTCTCTCTCGCTTGTGGCCATATCAATCGTCGCCAAGATTGGCTCGATCTACGCCTTCCCGCCCTCGTCCAGCCTTTCGAGGCGTCAGACACTTGGTCTTGGCGCACTCCTCCAGTGCAAGGGTCTCATGGAAATCGTCGCAGCAACCATACTCCACGAGCAAGGTATGCTCTCCGAGTTTGCCTTTGCCTCGCTCATGGTTCTGGCCGTTATCTCCACGTTGCTGACTGGCCCGATGTTCCATCTTTTCAAACCAAAAGCCGTCTGATCAAGCGGAGGCGTCGCCGGCGTTTCAAACTGGCGCGCCACGACCTTTGGCGGTGAGGCTAGTCGTCACAGCTGGTGTCGCTTCATTACCTGAGACGGGGCAAGCGCACTCGCGCAGATGATGGTTGAGCCGCACGGATACCGCGCCAATATTCCGGTTTCTGCCGTCTATCAATGATATATCGATTCCTGCGTCGCAGACATCGTGCGCCATCTGCGAACGTCCCTCGCCCGGACGGGAAGAAAAATCGCGAACGTGACGACCGCCATCAGGGCAGGGATCTGCAACCGAACCACAGAAGCCGAATTGGTCGCTTGGAAAGCACGGCGTAAGCGGCAATGCGATGCTGCGACACAGGTCCAAACTTTCACACCGGCCCTGTCGCCTGATCTAGCCAAGCTCTACCGTGCGAGGAGTACCAAACTTGACGAGGGCCCAAACCACCTGACGTTGTCTCGCACTCTTTGGGAACCATGCGAAGGTTCTCATCGGCCACATTTCCATCACCTAGGAAACCAGAGCACGAGAGCACCAGGGCACGATGGGGGGCAGATTGATTGCGCTATCAAACCTAGGCTTTGCGTGTGAGGCTTGGAGCGTGAAAA
>NZ_AYXS01000027.1:0-11772 GCF_000505765.1 Asaia sp. SF2.1
ATCCTTGACTTGTGAGGCTGGTGAGGCGTCAGCCGCTGGGGCCGGACGCTCGGGGAAAAGCGAAGCGCTGCCCGTCGTAGGGGCAGCCGGTTTTTGGCCGATACTGGCCGATGCACCTGAAGATGAGGGCGTTGCTGTATCTTCTGGTTTGCGTCGTTTGAACAAGAGAACCCCGCTGCGCGTTCTGAAAGGTGGCGGTTCGGGTGCCGCTGGCGGCTGGTGACAGACGCAAAATCACCTCAGAGGTGCTTCACGCCCTAACCCGGCTTACACGTTATGTTGCGCAAGCGACAAGCGGATAAACAGCAGGTTTTCGCGGTTTTTGACCATGACCCGGTCTTGTGTCATGGCCTGTCGGAAAGAATGCCGAACCTGTCGTTCACGCAACATTACGATCACGTCTGATCATGTTGATTTCATGGCGTGAACTCTGTTTTCTCCACTTAATTTCATCGCATCGGAGCCCTCATGACTGCACCCACTCTCGATCTGCTCTGCATCGGCAACGCTATTGTCGATATTCTTGCACAGGTTTCGCACGAGACACTAACGGCGCTCGGCTCGCCACTGGGCAGCATGACATTGATCGATGCCGATCAGGCAGCTTCTATCGAGGCAAAGATCACCCCGGAGCAGATCATGGGGGGCGGTTCCGCCGCCAACACGGCGGTCGTTGCAGCCCGTCTGGGCGCTCGCGTCGGGTATCTGGGCAAGGTGGCAGATGATGAGGCAGGGCTCGGCTATGCCCGAGACATCGCCGCGCAGGAGCTGTTCTACCCCTCAGCCCCCGTCCGGAATGCCGATCGCCCCACCGCGCGTTGCATAATTCTCGTCACGCCTGACGGGCAGCGTACCATGCACACCTATCTGGGCATCTGCACCGAGTTCGGACCCGAGGATGTGGATCAGGCAGCCGTCTCCGCCGCTGCCGTGACCTATATGGAGGGCTATCTGTTCGACAAGGACCGCGCGCAGGCCGCTTTCATCCTTGCGGCCGAGACGGCGCACAAGGCCGGTCGCCGCGTGGCCCTGACCCTGTCGGATACGTTCTGCGTGGCACGCCATCACGCTGCCTTCCGTGCGCTGGTCGCCGGGCATATCGATATTCTCTTCGCCAATGAGGCCGAGATTTGTGCCCTCTACGAGACCGAGGATTTCGACGCCGCCGCCACGCAGGCCGGGCGTGACGCTGCCCTTGTCGTGCTGACTCGCAGTGAGAAGGGCGCGGTCATTCTCTCCAATGGCGAGAAGCTGGTCGTTCCGACGGAACCCGTGAAGGTGGTCGATACGACGGGTGCGGGCGATGCCTTCGCTGCCGGTTTCTTGGCTGGACTGGCCAAGGGCCGCAGCCTCGAAGCATGTGGTCGTCTGGGCAACGAAGCTGCTGGTGCGATCATCACCCGCATGGGGGCACGCCCTGCCGCGGATTTCGCGCTCAAGGCCTGAGGGCTGTTTCGGGGCGCCGCCCCGAAACCTGCCAAAGGGCAGTCGCCCTTTCGAAACCCGCGCCTCTATACCTCGCCTTACTACACAGGGAAGAAAGGGCTTAACTCTTTCAAAGAGGCGGGGCAGGGGCCTGTATTACGTTGGAAGAAGGCCTGGAAATGCTAAAAAACCCGGTCTTTCCGATCCTTTCATTGCACTCTGACGGGAAATTGTGCAGAACACGGCCAATCCGTCAGTCCCGGCTTTGTGTCGTTCCCAGGGAGCGATCCGGCAGGGCATGACCCTGCAAGCCCGATCAGGACCGCTTCATGGAAATCCGTAACATCGCCATTATCGCGCACGTCGATCATGGCAAGACCACCCTTGTTGACCAGCTTCTCAAGCAATCCGGCTCGTTCCGCGAAAACCAGCACGTTGCTGAGCGCGCGATGGACAGCAATGACCTCGAGCGTGAGCGCGGCATCACCATTCTTGCCAAGTGCACTTCGGTCGTCTGGAACGAGACGCGCATCAACATCATCGACACGCCGGGCCACGCCGATTTCGGTGGTGAGGTCGAGCGTATCCTGAGCATGGTGGACGGCGCGATCATCCTGGTCGACTCGGCTGAAGGCGCTCTGCCGCAGACCAAGTTCGTGCTGGGCAAGGCGCTGGCCCGTGGCCTGCGTCCGATTGTGGTCGTGAATAAGATCGACCGTGGCGATGCCCGCCCCGACGAAGTTCATGAAGAAATCTTCGATCTGTTCGCAGCGCTGGGCGCCGACGAGCATCAGCTCGACTTCCCGATGCTGTACGCTTCGGGCCGTCAGGGCTGGGCCGATCTGGAAATGAACGGCCCCCGCAAGGATCTGTCCCCGCTGTTCGACCTGGTGCTGCGCCACGTGCCGACGCCGGGCCTCGACAAGGAAGCGCCGTTCGGCATGGTTTCGACCATTCTCGAAAGCGACAACTTCCTGGGCCGCATCCTGACGGGTCGTATCGAGCAGGGCCGCGCCCGCGTGAACATGCCGGTGCGCGTGCTGCGCCCCGATGGCACGATCGTGGAAACGGGTCGTCTGACCAAGCTGCTGTCGTTCCGCGGTCTGGATCGCGTGCCGGTGGATGAAGCCGAAGCCGGTGATATCGTGGCTGTGGCCGGTCTGTCCGACGCCACTATCCCCGACACTATTGCAGACCCGGCTCTCGATGCGCCGCTGCCCTCGACCCCGGTCGATCCGCCGACCCTGACCATGACCTTCCGCATCAATGACGGCCCTCTGGGCGGTCGTGAAGGCAAGAAGGTGACGTCGCGCCAGATCCGTGACCGTCTGTTCAAGGAAACGGAAGGCAACGTGGCCATCAAGGTGACCGAGAGTGCCGAAAGCGAAGCCTTCGAGGTTGCCGGTCGCGGTGAACTCCAGCTTGGCGTGCTGATCGAGACCATGCGTCGCGAAGGCTTCGAGCTGACCATCGGTCGCCCGCGCGTTCTCTTCCGTAACAACGAAGAGACCGGCGAGCGTGAAGAGCCGTACGAAGAGGTTCTGGTCGACGTTGACGAGCCCTATTCGGGCGTGGTCGTCGAAAAGATGTCGATGCGTAAGGGCGTGATGCAGGACATGCGTCCGTCGGGTGGTGACAAGGTCCGTCTGACCTTCCTCATCCCGTCGCGCGGCCTGATCGGCTATCACGGCGAGTTCCTGACCGACACGCGCGGCACGGGCATCATGAACCGTCTGTTCGCGGGCTATAAGCCCTATGCAGGCACGATCGAAGGCCGTCGCAATGGCTCGCTGATCTCGGCAGAAGACGGTGCGACCACGCAGTACGCCCTGTTCTCGCTGCAGGATCGTGGCACGCTGTTCGTCGAAGCTGGCGAGAAGATCTACACGGGCATGATCCTGGGTGAGCATTCGCGCGAGAACGATCTCGATGTGAACGCTGTCCGTGAAAAGAAGCTGACCAACATCCGTGCCGCCGGCAAGGATGATGCGCTGCTTCTGACGCCGCCGCGCAAGATGAGCCTTGAGCAGGCTATCGCCTATATTGAGGACGATGAGCTGGTTGAGGTGACGCCTTCTGCCGTGCGTATCCGCAAGCGCTACCTGGACCCGAATGAGCGCAAGCGTATGTCGAAAGTCAAGTCAGACGCCTGACACTGAGGAAAGGCCACCATTCGGTGGCCTTTTTTTATGATCATGTCGGCATTAAGGCATAAACATGCCTTTACGGTGCGATTACACGTATTTTATCTAATTTTCTTCAAGACGAGACTGAAAAATACTGATAGCGTTTGTAACGTCATAAGTGCAGGCGGCCTATTCTACAGTCTGACTGACGCCTGTGATTATGTGAATTCGTATTCTGGAGCTTGTTTTATGCTCGTTTTCAATCGTCGTCTTCTTACCGGTGTTGCCGCTCTTGCCATGACGCTGAGCGCCCCTGCTTTCGCTCAGACCACGCAGGAAGCAGCCCCGGCAGCCCCTGCTGCTGCAGCTCCCGCTGCCCCGGCAGCCGCGCCTGCTGCTCCGGAAGCTACGGCCCCGGCTCCGGCCTCTGAAGCAGCTCCCGCTGCTCCGACGGAAGACAAGGCTGCCACGCATAAGGGCAAACACAAGCACAAGCACAAGCACCACAAGAAGGGTGCAGCAGCTGCCGCCGAAAAGGACGCTGCAGGCAACTGATCGATCGCATGATCGAGTTTGAAAGACGGGGCCCGAAAAGGCCCCGTTTTTTTGTGCCTGTCACTTCGGGTCTATCTCATTGGTTTCTTGGCCGATTGATGAATGATCGATATAGGTTCACGCTGAACGGGGCGTCTAATCACCGGTAATGCTCGCCTCCATACCTCTCTCCATCGGCGATGCTTCTTTAGGAGGCATACCCATACAGGAACGGGAGACAGGGATAGTGAGCAGGGAAATCGTGGTCGTCATCGGTGCGGGTGGTATTGGTCTGGCCATTGCGCGACGACAGGGCATGGGCAAGCATCTGCTCCTGGCCGATATCGATCAGGCTCTGTTGCAACGCACGGCTGGGACCCTGCGCGACGCCGGCTATGACGTGGCAACCCAGGTGATCGATGTCTGCTCCCCAGAAAGCGTTCACACACTTGCCCAGATGGCTGCTGCAATGGGGCCGGTCATGCAGGTGATCAATACGGCTGGCGTTTCGCCCAATATGGCCCCACCCGCCAAAGTGCTTGAAGTCGACCTTTACGGTGCTGCACTGGTATTTGAGGCCTTTGGCGAGGTGATTGCCTCTGGTGGATCAGGCCTGATCGTTGCCAGCATGGCAGGGCATATGCCCCATCCACTTTCCCCGTCGGACGAGACGCAACTGGCGCTGACCCCTGCGGCCTCACTGCTTGAGCTGCCCTGCCTGCAACCTGATGTCATCACTGACAGTATGATGGCTTATATCGTTGCCAAGCGCGCAAACAGTCTGAGGGTGCAGGCCGAGGCAGTGAGATGGGGCACACGCGGTGCGCGGGTGAACGCCATAAGCCCAGGGATTGTGGTCACCCCGCTTGCCACGCATGAACTGGCTTCCGCATCGGGTGACGCCTATCGCGCCATGGTCGAGGCCTCACCGGCGAAACGTATGTCACCCCCCGATGAGATCGCAATCGCGGCTCATTTTTTGCTTGGGCAGGATGCCGGTTTCATTACGGGGGGTGATCTTCTGATCGATGGCGGTGTTATCGCGGCCATGCGTGCGGGGCAACTATCTGCACCGGGCTGAGCATTGGTGTTTCCGCGAGGCCCGGCAGGACGGCATTCGAGGGGGAGGATCCCCCTCTCATACTTAGGCCAAAGCCTTATGTGGCTTCAGGACGTGTAGCGGTCCAGCGACAGATCCAGTGAGGGGATGTCGGTGCGCTTGCCGCTGATACGGTCGGCGAGGATACGACCCGAGCCGCAGGCCATGGTCCAGCCCAGCGTGCCGTGGCCCGTGTTCAGCCACAGATTGCTGTAGCGCCCGGACGGACCAATGACGGGTGTGCCATCCGGCGTGCAGGGGCGCAGCCCGGTCCAGTAGCGGGCACGGCTCAGATCGGCACCGCCGAACATATCGTTGAACGACAGTTCCAGCGTTTCGCGACGGTCCTGGCTCAGCTTGAGGCGCCACCCCGTCAGCTCCGCCGTACCACCAATGCGAATACGATCGCCAAGGCGCGTCATGGCAACCTTGTAGGTCTCGTCATTGACCGTGGAGGTCGGGACACGGCTCTCATCGGTGATCGGGGCTGTCAGCGAGTAGCCCTTGACCGGATAGACCGGCAGATCGAGTTCGATGGGCTTGAGCAGGCGGGGCGAGTAGCTGCCCAGTGCCAGCACATAGGCATCGGCCGTCAGACGGCCCGCACTGGTGCGGATACCATAGATGGCGTCGCTCGCCGCTTCGATGGCCTCGATTTCGGTGCGGAAGCGGAAGCTCACGCCCTTCTCCGCCGCCATGGCGGCAAGGCGCTGTGTGAAGAGATAGGCATCTCCGGATTCGTCGCCGGGCAGACGCAGGCCACCCTTGAGAATCTGACGCGCGCCGGCGAGGCCGGGCTCGTATTTCAGCACGTCGTCCATGCCCAGCAATTCGTGAGCAACGCCGCTTTCCTCAAGCAGGCGCATGTCCTCATGGGCATGCTCGATCTGCTTGTCGGTGCGGAAGAGCTGGATCAGGCCTTTCTGTCCATCGTCATAGGTAATGCCGGTGCTGCGGCGCAGTTCGGCCTGACAGTCACGGCTGTATTCCGCAATGCGCAGCATACGGCTCTTGTTGATGTCATAGGCATGATGCGTACAGTTGGTCAGAAGCTGCGTCATGAAGCGCAGCATCGGCATGTTGACGGCGGCAGCACGCACAACCAGCGGCGCGTGCTTTTCGAGCATCCAGCGCATGGCCTTGAGGGGCAGGCCCGGCATGGCCCAGGGCGTGGAATAGCCGGGGGAGACCTGACCGGCATTGGCGAAAGAGGTTTCGAGCCCGACGCCCGGCTGGCGGTCGATGACCTCGACCTCATGACCCTGCTCGGCAAGATACCAGGCTGTGGTGACGCCGATGACACCGGCGCCCATGACGATGATCTTCATTGTGAACTCTCGATATATTCACGATGGAAGCGCTTCCCGAGTCCGGTCAGCAACTCATATCCGATCGTATCCAGTGCCGCGGCCAGTTCGTCCAGCGGACGATGGGGGCCGATCAGCTCGAAACCGGTGCCGGGGGGCAGGGGTCTGTCTCCCAGCGCGGTCAGATCCAGCGCCATGCAGTCCATCGAAATCCGCCCCACGATGGGCAACAGGATATCAGGGCTGTCAGGCAGAACGGCGCTGGCAAGGCCACCGCCGCGTCTGTGGAAACCATCGGCATAGCCGACGGAAAGGGTTGCGATGCGCGTGGGCTTTGTCGCGATGAAACGCGCGCTGTAGCCTACCGCCACATCCGGGGCGATCCAGCGATCCTGCACCATGCCGGCCAGCAGGGTGACAACCGGATGCATGGGATTGGCGCGATCCGGGGTCGGGTTGCCGCCATAGAGGGCATAACCAGGCCGGACCAGATCATGATGGAAGGCTTCCCCCAAGAAGATACCGCTCGACGCTGCAAGACTGGCAGGCAGGGCCGGGAGCTTGCGGCGCAGGGCCTCGAATTGCAGGCGCTGTCCCTCATTGCGCGGCGAATGGTATTCATCCGCGCAGGCCAGATGGCTCATGATGTAATCAATGGCCAGATCGGCAAAGGTGTTTTCGGCAATAAGCGTATCGATATCGGCCTCGGACAGACCGAAGCGCGACATGCCGCTGTCAAGCTGAAGCAGACAAAGGGAGCGCACGCCCGTATCGCGGCCCAGCGCGGCCCAGCGGCGCACATGGTCGAGGCTGTTCAGAACCGGGGTGAGCCCTTTGTCCTGCAAAAGCGCCTCGCTGCCCGGTGCCGGGCCATTGAGGATGCAGATGGCAGCATCGGCCGCCAGGATGGGGCGTAGCTCCAGCCCCTCCTGAACGGTGGCAACAAAGAACCGGCGGCATCCGGCGCGATAGAGGGCAGGGGCGACACGCGTCACACCCAGCCCGTAGGCATCCGCCTTCACTGCGGCCCCGACGGCGACATCGGGTCCCACACGGGATTTCAGCAGCTGGTAATTCTGCTTGATGGCGTCGAGGTCGATACGAAGCCATCCACCGGCACGTCTGACTGCGTCGGTTTGCGCCTCGTCTGGCTGGGTTGTCATCAGGGTTCGCGTCTTTCGATCATTTCGGGATCATACTAAACCGGGGCCCTGTCACGGCTCAAGACCCTGATGGCACACCCTTACTTGTGGAATATTCAAAGTGAAGGGCCTGATCGGGGTGGACGATAGGGTGAATGGCATGGGCTGCCATGGCTCCCTCGCTGAACCCCTGCAGGATCAGCTTCAGCTTGCCGGGATAGGTGGCGATGTCACCAATGGCAAAAACGCCCGGCAGGCTGGTTTCCATGCTGGAGGGCGTGACGGGAATCGTGCTGCGTACGGTATCGATATTCCAGGTGGCAATCGGGCCGAGATCGGTCGAGAGACCATAGAAAGGCAGCAGCGTATCGGCTTCGATACGACGGGTCTGGCCCTCGAGATCGATCACATCGACCGCGGTAAGGGCGCCATTCTCGCCCTGCAATGCGTGAAGCTGATAGGGCACGACTTTTTCGATACGCCCTTCGGCCACACGGGACTCGATCTGGGAGAGGGTTTCGGGCGCACCACGGAAGCGGTCGCGGCGATGAAGCAGATAGATCTTTTCCGCAATGTCGGAGAGCGACAGCGCCCAGTCGAGAGCGGAATCGCCACCACCTGCCACCACAATACGCTTGCCTGCAAAATCGGCGCGCTTGCGCACGTAATACTGAACAGCGCCACTCGCCTCATAGGCATCGAGACCATCGAGCGGCGGGCGATTCGGGCCGAACGCGCCTGCTCCTGCCGCGATGATCACGGCGCGCGCCGTCACCACATTGTTCTTGTCTGTCTCGAGCGTGAAGGCGTCGCGCTGGCCCGACAGCTTTTCCACGCGCTGGCCCAGAAGGCGGGGCACATCGAAGGGGGCGATCTGGGCATCGAGCGCGGCAATCAGGGCACCGCCTTCAATCGAGGGGTGCGCCGGAATGTCATAGATCGGCTTTTCAGGATACAGCGCCGCGCATTGGCCACCAATCTCGCTCAACGCGTCAATCAGCACGCAGGAAAGTTTGAGCATGCTGCACTCGAACGCGGCAAAAAGCGCGGTCGGCCCTGCACCGATAATGGCTACATCGATGTCGAGAGGGGTCTGGCCCATGTCAGCTGTCATCCATATCTGTCCGGCCTGTCGGCCCGGTCATGCTTCGCAACGAGGCTGAAAGAAACCACATTCTTTCCTGCGATGCACCCCCCTCACATGGCTTGTGTGCCTGTTGGGCCGTGTCACTCTGTTTGCATGCGGTTGTCGGCTGATAGACGGCTGAAGAAGCTCACCCTTGCCGTGGCACTGGGGCTTTGATACGAGAGAGCCAGCATCAAGAGCCGGTATCGTTTCACCGGCGCCAACCTGCTCCCGGGCAAGGTGGTATCTCCGGGCAACCGGAGAGATGTGGCCGCTCCGGCAATCTCGGGACACGCCACACCCTCCCTGCCGCAAGCCCGTACTGCCTTTTCAGAAGCGCAAGGATTTCCAGCCTGTGGCCCAGCAATTTGCCAGTGACAACTATGCCGGTATCTGCCCCGAAGTATGGGACATCATGCATCAGGCCAATAAAGGCTCCGTTCCGGCCTATGGCGATGATGAATGGACCAGCCGCGCCGCTGACAGCTTCCGTGCACTGTTCGAGACGCGCTGCGAGGTGTTCTTTGCCTTCAACGGCACGGCGGCCAATTCACTCGCGCTGGCGGCGCTCTGCCAGTCCTATAACAGTGTGATCTGCTCGTCTTTCGCCCATGTTGAAACCGATGAGTGTGGAGCCCCCGAGTTCTTCTCCAATGGCTCGAAGCTGCTGGTGGCGAGAACGGATCATGCCAAGCTTTTCCCCGAGGATATCCGGGCGCTGGCAACCTGTCGCAGCGATATCCATTACCCCAAGCCCAAGGTGGTGACGATCACCCAGCCAACCGAGACGGGCGAGGTCTATTCCCTGGCCGAGATACGCGCCATTTCAGAAACCTGCCGCGAGCTCGGCCTGCGTCTGCATATGGATGGTGCACGCTTTGCCAATGCCTGCGCGGCGCTGGGCTGCACCCCTGCCGAGATGACATGGCAGGCGGGTGTGGATGTATTGTGTTTCGGGGGCACCAAGAACGGCATGGGGGTAGGCGAGGCGATTCTGTTTTTCGACTCGGCCCTTGCCGAAGGCTTTGACTATCGCTGCAAGCAGGCCGGGCAATTGGCCTCGAAAATGCGCTTTATTTCCGCGCCCTGGATCGGTCTGCTTGAAAGTGGGGCCTGGCTGCAAAATGGCGCGCATGGCAATAGCTGCGCCCGTGCCCTGGCCTCGCGTATCGAGGCGATTCCGGGCTTGTCGCTCATGTTTCCCGTGCAGGCCAATGCGGTGTTTCTCAAGGCGCCAGAGGCTGTGCTGGAGGGGCTGCGCGAGCGGGGCTGGCGTTTTTACACCTTCATCGGTGGGGGGGCGCGTTTCATGTTTGCATGGGATGCCGATCCGGCCCGCGTGACGCAGCTTGCCGATGATATCGAGGCCCTTGCCGCGTGAGCCCAGCGACACTTGCTTCCATCCATGCGTTATCAGCCTCCACCCTGTCGGATCTCGATATGGCAGGAACGGCGGTCTTTGCGATCTCCGGTGCGCTCGTGGCAGCCAAGGCACGGCAGAACATCGTGACCTTTGCCTTCTTTGCGGCCATGACAGGGGTTGGTGGCGGGACGTTGCGTGACCTGCTGATTGGCGCTCCGGTGTTCTGGATGCATGCGACAGCGCCTCTGGCTGTGTGTCTGGGTATCGCCTTGCTGGTCTGGTTCACACCGCATCGCTTCTGGCCCGAGCGTGCCATTGACTGGTTCGATGGCCTCGGGCTGGCCTCCTACGCGGCGTACGGTGCCGCGAAGGCGCTGGCCTATGGTATCCCTTGGTTACCTGCCGCCATTATGGGGGTTGTCACGGCGTGTATGGGCGGCATCATCCGCGACGTATTGGCCGATCTACCCTCCATCGTGATCCGTCCCGAACTCTACGTTACAGCTGCTGTTTTCGCCTCGGGGCTCTACGTCGGGCTGCACGAACTTGATATGCCTCCCATCCTGGCCGGGGCTTTGGCCGTTATGATGGGGTTTGGACTCCGAGGCTATGCAATTTTGCAAAAGGTCGATCTTCCCGCTTATCGGGGCTATGATCGGGGTAATAAATCCAATTAAAAATGCGAGAAACCATCGGCATTGTGACGCTTGACTTGTGATCTGCCTCCAAGGGGGCAGATCGAAAACCCCTTGTTTAACGAAACAGGTCTACGCCTTACGGTAATGCTGTTACGCGTTCAGGATTCCTGGGTGTTCGCGGAAGCAGAGCTGGTAAATGGCTCAATTCCGGCACGAGTTACCCACCAGGCCTCTCTTGCGAGCTTCATCATGGGGATATCTCCTTGACTATCGCCATAAGCAACCATGATGATAGGCTTATAGTCCGAGCGGGAGTCGATATAGCTCCGGATACGTACCACTTTTTCAGCTCCGTGACAGTTAGAGCCGACAAAACCGCTGCCAACTCTTCCGAACGCGTTCGTCACCAATGAAGAGCATAGGACTTGCGCAAAACCGGCATACTCTGCCCAAGGTGCGAGATAGTAGTCGAGGGAAGCGCTGACCAGAACGCATTCATACCCACGGCTTTGGTAGCTCGCCACACGGGCCATTATATCTTCTCTAAGGATTTGCGGAATGACGTCTTTGGCGAAGAGGCGACCAACCTTGCGCAGGTCCTCCGTGTACATTCCTTGAAAAGCAGCGCTCAAAAGCCGCCTCTTTGCCTCATTATTAGAGATATAACCTACCCTATACCCGATCAGCCAGGGAAGGGACATTATGACAGACCTGATAAGTTTCATCGGTCCCAGAGCGTAACAGAGCCAACGCCAAAGACTATCTCCTCGGGTAAGCGTTCCGTCAAAATCAAATAATGCTAGGCATTTGTGCGCGGGTTCATCGATGGCCGCCATGGTTATCTCGCAGTTGTCAAAATAATAGTAGTCAAAATTACCCATGAAATACCGGTCACCAACATATGTCGATCAAACAAAAGATCTCTAGCTGTATCTTGTCCGCCTTCTTTCTTATGCAATAAGTATATATATCTGAAAATTCCATATATAACTAACGGAACAGTATAGAATAA
>NZ_AYXS01000028.1:0-8986 GCF_000505765.1 Asaia sp. SF2.1
CCCAAGGCCTGCACCCAAAGCCGCGCCCACGCCTGAACCGATCATGCCATACGTCCCGCCACCGATATTCCCAAGCGCGGAACCGAGAGCGAAACCACCGCCCACACCGGCCAAGGTGTTGCCAATCGTGGCCGTACCGAACAGCTTGGTTTTCATGGCCCCCGAAAGCCAGCCGCTCGAACTCGCGACGCTCGATGCGGGCGAACCGGCCCCGGCAATCGAGACACTAGCCGCCTTGTTGCCGACCGAGCCGCCCGAGGCCAGCGTGTCAGACAGGCCCGTAATCGTATTGCGTGAACCGCCATCCAGCGCGTTCAGGGCCGGGTTGATCAGCGCCATCTTGGCCACCAGCCCGACAATCTGCGTTTGCAGGCCGGACAGGACCGAGCCGAAATCGACCGCTCCCTTGCCGCTCTGCACAAAGGCCTGCGTGATATCGTCAACCAGTGTCTCGAACATGCGTTCAAGGCTGCCGGTAAGTTCATCCACCGCGCTTTTCTGGCTTTGATAAGCCGCCGTGGCCTCGGCCTGGGCTTTGGTGAGGGCGATATAGTCCTGCGCTTCCTTTGGCAGCACATCGCCATATTGCCGGTGCATCTCCATTTCGGCCTGCATGACCGCAAGGCTGATCTGACGTTGTTCGGCGTTCTCGCCAAGCGATGCGGTTTGCGCCTTGATCAGGGCGATTGAATCGGAAAGCCCCGCATTTTTCTGAAGTTGCTGCGCCCGTACCTGCGCCGCCGAAGCGGCATCGAGTGCCGCCGTGCGACGTTCCACCGCCGCCACAAATTCCGGGCTCGATGCATCAAAATCGTTGAGCGCCTCGGTATAGGCCATCTGATAGTTGGTTGCGTGCTGCAGAGCCTCGCTCGACCCACCGGCAGCGGCGGCAATGGCGGTTTGCGATTGCGCCTGGCGCTCGGCAGCGACCGTGCCATCTTCATACGCCGCCGCCAGCACGGTCTGCTTGTCGGCCAGGGCCTGGGCAAGCGCCTGTTGTTCGACCCCTGTGCCGCGTGCCGTCTGGTCGAATTGCGCGACCACTTCCGCCATGCTGCGCCAGTAGCCCGTTTGCGACTGGAGCGGGGCGAGACTGTCATTGAGCCCCTGGGTGATCTTCTCCTGCGGGCTCAGCGTATTGGCGAGCGCCACACGCGCTTGCGTGATCTGCTCCTTTGTCTGGGTCCAGGCTGCCGATCCTTCCTTTTGCGTGGCAAGCAGCTTTTCCTCTGACGCTATGTAATCCTCAAGTGCGCTGCGTTGCTGTGTCCAGCTGGTTTCGCTGACCGAACTGGCAGAAGCCGACGCCCCGGCCTTGAGGGATTTCGTGTTGTCGATCACGGCGGCGGACGTTGCGTGTTTGACCGATTCCGCCGAACCCGTGCTTGCGGCCTTGTGGTCGGTGTATTGATGGCCGCCACTCTCATGACCGATGACCGCTTTGTAAAGGTTTGTGAACCGGGTCGGGAAGTTGAGCCGCGCCCCTTCCTGGTCGATCAGGGCTGACGTGTCGGCGGGCAGGGTGTCGATATCGTAGCCGCGCACGGCGGAGGCGTATTTCTTCGCCCCCGCGCTGCCCGGCGCATTGCCGCTGTAATAAGCCAGCGTGTCATCGCGGTTGTCGCTGGCCTTTTTCATCGCTTCCATGAAGATTTTCATGGAGGCGTCGATATTGCCCTTTGGCGTCATGATATCGTAGCCGCTGCTATAGCGCGGATCGACCTGGCCCAGCCCGTAATGATGCTGGCCGGCTGCGAAATTATCGAGCACATCGCCGCCTGCAAGCCCGTCCGTTGCTGGTCTGCTGGCGTTCTTCGTCAGGTAGGACGTGACATCGGTTACTGCGTCCATAAGCGCCCGACCGATACCCGTGGCGAGCTTGCCTAATGATGACGTGACGGGCTCGGTCACTGTCTTGAGGTTTTCCAGCGACCGCTGGAAAGGCGTCAGGGCCTCGTCATGCGCCCCTTTGGTGGCTTCTCGTATCTTGTCCATGACCAGCGCGAAGGCCTCGCCCTGATTGCCGCTCGCCTGCAGGCTGCGCACCTGCTCGACAAGGGCGGCATCGACGCCGGGCAGGTGCTGCTTGTAAAGCGCCTCGATCTCGGCAGTCGGATCGGTCATAGCCTGTTGCACGGCCTTGAGACCATCGGCCAGCGTCCCGAACACGGCCCCCGCATCGCGGGCGATATTGGCAAGCTCGATCAGATCGTTGCCCGAACCGGCAAAATTATAGGTCTGGCCGATTGCCGTTGTCGCGGTTGTGGCGTCGTCACGCGACCAGCCCGGCATACGCGACAGGGTGAGGCTTGCCGAGGTGATGGCCCCCGCCATGCCGCTTGCATCGTCGCGGGTCGCGCGTAGCTGGGTCGAGAGTTTGGCCAGGCGCGATTCCTGTTCCTCGGCATAGCCGCCGAGTTTGCCCATGGCCACGCCTGCACCGAGAAGCCCCGCCACAAGCCCGACGGGCCCCAGGAGCAGGCCGCCCACGATCTGCGTGGCCTTGCCGAAACCGCCCATGACCGTGACCATGTTCGGCACCTGATAGATCGCCGCTTTCATGGCGCTGCCACCGGCAATGACCTGATTGGCAAATTTATGCGCCTCACCGGCCAGGATGCCGATTTGGTAGCTCGACAGCTTCGCGGCGGCAGCACTCTCAACATGAGCGGCGGTCTGGCCCTCGATTGCCTTGCCCAGCGTGCCCGCCTCGCGTGCGGCAAGGCGCATCTGTGCCACCTCGTCGGCCAAGGCGTTCACCCTGGCGCGTTGCGCGGCGATGACCCTGTCTGCGTCCTCGCTGGCCACGCCGCCGCCAGCCACGGCAGTTTGTCCCATGGCTTCAAGCGATTGCAGGCGTTCACGGGCGTTGGCGAGTTGCAGCAGCTTGCGTGAGATATCATCGGCAGAAGCCCCGACGCGTAAAAACGCCTTGGCGGAGGTATCGAGCCCTGCCGTCAGTTCCGAGGTGGCCTTGCTGCCGGTCGAGCCCAGCCCGGCCATGCTGTCGCGGAATCCGTTGAGCATGGCGCTGGATTGCCCGATTTCGCCATTCATGGCCGCCTGGGCATCCGTGCTGGCGCGTTGTCTCGCGTGCAGATCGGCAAACCCGTCAGAAACGCGGGTGATCTCGGCATCGAGCCGGGCCATTTCCTGCGTGGCTTTGCCCATATCCGGCACGACGCCGGTAGCCACCGCGCTGCGCAGTTCGTCGCGCTGCCGCTTGAGGTCGGCCAGCTGTGCCCGTGTCTGTGCCAGTGTAGAAGCGGTTTTGCTGCCAATGCCGCCCATGGAATCGGCGGCATCCTTTGCGCCTTCGGCCACAGATTTTGCGGCATCCGCTGCGGCCTTGCCCATATCGCCCACGGCACGCGAGACACCCTCGCTCTTGTCCTGCAGCCGGTCGAGATTGCGCGCCGCCGATTCCGTGCCGTCCTGTGTCCGGTCCACCACCTCGATGACGTTATCAATCATGTTGATCTGGCGGACGCTGACCATGATTTTCAGACCTTTTCTGTCAGAATGAGCGTGGGATAGAGCACCTGACCGCCCGCCTGCCGGTCGGGGCGTCGGCTCACATAGGCGTCATGTTTTCGGGTCCAGCCGCCTTTGCGCGACCAGCTCAGGCCCGAGGCGATGCCCGATCCCTTGAGGATGTAAGGCACGGGGCCGCCGCGTGAATCGCTGCCACCGCTCAGGGCCTTGAAGGCGCGGGCGAACTCGACCGTCTGGAAACGCCGCCGCGCCGATTGACGCACCGATTCCACGATACGCGGTGGCACGCCCGTTTTCTGGCCGCCCACTTCGATCTTGCGGGCATAAGGGGCGGTGTTCGTGATCCAGATTTCAGAACCGGGCGGTATGGCCTGCGGGGTGTCTGTCCAGATCCGGCCATTCACCATCATGAACCAGCTATTGCGGAAATTGCCCGACCGGGCGGGGGAGCGGTTGCGCAGTTCAGTCAGGCTCCATGCCACCGCCTCGGCCAGGCCGCTGAAGGCATAGACGACATGGCCGCCATCCAGCTTCACGCTTTCCTCGGCCCGGTCGTTCTGCCGGTCCACCATCGTGCGGAAATGTGCAGGCGCCTGGCCGCTTTCTATGAGATTGTCGCGAAAGTCGCGGCATTGCTGCGCCACAATCGCCCGTAACTCGGCGCTTGTGCGCACGGCCTGCGTGTTGATGTGGATCTGATGCCGCACGATTTGCGAAACTCTCACCTGCGGCGCTCCGTGAACCTGTCGGACCAGTGTTTGAGATAGACGGCATCGAGCGCGATCACGCAGCGTTCAAGCAGTGTCATTTCCTGCACTGAAAGCCCGTAATGCGCGGCCCAGCGTGTGAGGGCAGACCACGGAATCGGCTCCGGGCGGGACTCGATGAAGCCACCGCCCAGGGCATTGAATGTGCCGATGACCGTATGCGGGCGTTCGGTCGATAGCCTGTGCCAGGCGCGCCAGATCCAGACCAGATCGGGCCTTGGTTCCAGGCGCACGGCGTCAGCCCCTTCGATGGAGTCCCAGCAATCGGGAAACGCCCCCCAGCGAAGGTGCCAGCCGAGCGCCGCAATCAGTTTCCCTCGGCTTCCTCGGCCTGCTTCACGGCACCTGAAGCCACCAGGCTTGCAGCCTCCCAGCAGCAGCGCTGCAGCTGCCCATAGGAAGGATCGGCCAGCAGGTCGCGGAAGCCGTCGAGCGTGACCTTTTCGGTTTCGGCGTCATCGAGATAAAGGCCGTCCACATCGAGCAGCAGGAATTCAGCCAGCAGCCCCGCATTGATCTGGCGACGAATGGCGTTCGGGATGCGCTCCACGTTGTTGCGGAATTTCTCGGCGGCCTGGGCCAACCTGCGGGCCTGGGCGTCAATGAAGGCATCGGTAAAACCGCGCGTGCGGATGCGCAGGCCCGGATATTGCTCGATATCGACCCAAACGCCGTCATTGATTGCGGCGCTGTCGGTCTTGAGGTCGGTCAGTCTTGCCATTGTCTGGGGTGATCCTGTTGGAACGGTAGGGAAAGGGGAGAAGGCTGGAAAACTTGCCCTCAGGGGGCAGGCTTGATGCGGGTGATCCTGAAGGTGCCGCCGCCGGTCTGCGGGTTACCTTCCAGGTCGAAGGTCGCAACGATTGAGGTGTTGCGGCTTCCCGCGTTGATCTGCGGGCTTTGCAGGCGGCCATTCAGGAAGGTGAAGCGATAGCCGTTGCCGGTCGCGTCCTTCACCTCGATGTCGATTACGCCCGACCAGCCTGCAACGTACTGATCGTACAGGGTCCAGTCCTTGAAGAAGATTTGCAGCTGCCCATCTGCCTTAAACTGGCCGGGGCGGATGCCGCACGCATAGGCCTGCCCGATGCCGTAATCGCTATCGGCCCCGTCGCGGGTGATCGTGATATCGACCTGACGCAACACGCCGACCGGCACCTGACCACCCAGCTTGAACGAGGCAAAATTGCCCACCGTATCGAGCACCGCCCCGGTGGGGGCGGGGATGTAACTGGCGGCGGGATCGACCAGGCTTTTTTCCTGCCGCGCACAGGTGAAATCGAAAGCAGCGGTCGCGAAATTGCCCTGCGGGAAACTCAGCTGCGCCCGCGTGCAGAACGCGCCGGGGCGGAGGAAAAACCCGTCACCGATTGCCTGATGCAGGCACCAGGTCTTGACCAGGTTATTATTGACGATTGAGCCGTCATTGGCCCAGTCCGCCCCCATGATGCCCGCAAGCAGGTCATCATAGGTGCCGACTGAAAGCGCACCGGACAGGGTGCCCGACACGCTCAGCTGCGTGGTGACGGCCTGCGAGACCTCGGCCAGCAGGTTGATTTCCTCGGGGCGCTGGCGGGTATCGTTGAGACGGAAACTTTCGCCGGTAAACCGCGTGCGCTGGAAGGCCCCGCCCGGTTTGACGGCATAGGTTTCTTCCTTGGCATAAGAGACGGTCGAGGCGTTGGATTGGGCCGCCGCCGCCCAGTTGGCTGTCGCGCCAGTATAGGCCATTGGGGGTTTCTCCCTTGAGGTTGCAGGCATGAAAAAAGCCGCCCGGATGGGGCGGCCTGGTCAAATCATGCGGTCCTGGTAGCGGTATCGGACGAACAGGGTCATGGTGAACCAGTTTCCGCCCGTATCCGGATCAGGTGGCGAAAGGCTTTGCCCGTCATAGAAAAGCCCATCGGGTAAGGGCTGCACGCCCTCCAGCCGGGCGCGAAACATGGTGCTCATGCCCTTGCACAGGCTCAATGCGTCGGGTGTCAGGATCGACCCGGCCCGAATGGTCAGGTGAAAGGCAAATTCGCCCTCTTCCTCTATCGCCACCTCGCCAATGCCGAGCCGGTCCGACTGGCTCGCCTGGGCTTCCATGCGCCAGAACAGATCGGGCCGATCCTCGCTTTGCTGTTCGAGCGCATCGACAAGGGCGAGGCCCTGTTGCTTTGCGACCAGCTGGGCGCGGGTGTAGGCGTCATTCCAGACGGTATCGGACAGCATTACGCGCCTCCCGAGGCGATCAGGGTCCAGCCGCACAGCGTGCCCCGGTCGAAAACCGGGCTGGCGTCGGTCAGGGTGTAGGTCTTCGGCCCGTCGCGCAGAGTGTCACCCTTGCGTGGCTCATAGCCGGTCCGGCCCGTTTCATTGGCGGTGATCTGCACGAGCAGCGTGGCCTTGCCGACGCCTTCCGCCAGCTGCGATGCCTGCGGGGGCGGGGCGTAGCCGGTCACGCTCAGGCTGCTTTCCATGCGCGGGCGTGACAGGACCATGCAACGCCCGGCACGCAGGATTTGCCGCCTGCGTCGGCTGGCACCCACGCTCATGACAGACCCGCCTGCGCATAGCGGGCGAGGATGGACGCCGCATCGGGCGGCAGGCCGCCAAGGCTTGCATCGGGCGTGGCCCAGCTGCTTGCGCCCACGCCTTGCTCGCTCTCGGAACGCAGGAGCGGGTCGCCGCGCTGGGCAGTGAAGAACAGGGCCCGGGCGGTCGAGAGCGTGGCAGCGCGGATATCGGCGGGCACGGTCGGGGCCAGGGGCTCGCCCTGGTCGTCTTTCATGCCCGGCACGATCCAGCCGCCCCGATAGGTCACACGATAGCGCCCCGGCCACCACCATGCGCCTTGCAACCGGGAGGGATAGAGCAAGCCGGACCAGGCCGCGCACTCCCAGCCCTCGGGGCCGGGGTCGAGGGTGAAACCGTCCTGCGTGACGGTCACGATCTCGACCACTGGCGAGGCCGTGAGAGTGAGCGACAGCCTGCGCTCGCCATCCCCGACGCGCAGGGTCTGGCGATACAGACCCGCCAGAACCGGACGGCCCAGCGTGGCCTGCACGAGCGCCGTGGCCTGGGCCAGATACTCGCTCAGGGCCGGGTCATTGTTCTGCCCGCCCGGCTCGCCCGCCAGCTGATCGCGCAGGGCGTCGAGCGAGACCAGGGCGAGCCCCTGGGCGGGGCTTTCGAGGATGGTGAGCGTCATGGTGCCCCCGATCAGCCGCCAGCGGCGGAGGTGGCAAACGTGCCCTTGATCAGCGCCTGCGGGCGATAGACGGCAAGCGCCATGCGTTCTTCGGCCAGGATCGTGACCATGTTCTTCACGAAATTGTCGCGATCCTCGGTCGAGATTGTGACCGTCGCATCTTCACGGTCGAAAATCTGCGCGGCATAGGCAAAAGCACCGGTCAGGAAGTTGCCCGCCTTCATGCTCAGGCTTTCAGCCACCGGCAGGCCCCAAAGCACCGGCCCGGCAAGCCCGGTCGGATTGGCGAACACATAGCGACCCTGCGTGTCCTTGGTCATCTCGATGGATGTCCAGTCGGTCGGGTTCAGCACATGGCCGGTTGCGGGCAGCTCGGCCATGGTCGCCTGCAGCATGGCGAGACGCAGGCGGTCAATCATGGTCTCGGTCTTGGCGTTCACGCCTGCGGGCTGGGCATAAGCCGTCGCCTGGTTCATCAGCCCGTTGAGGTTCTGGCCCGTGCCGTCACCATTGAGCAGCTGATCTTCCTCCTTGAGGGCCAGACCGTAGCGCAGGCGGCCATCCACATAACTGGCCAGCATGGGCGCATCGGCCAGGATCTGGCGCGAGGCCATGACGAAGTGAGCGATGGTTTTGACGCCGAGCGTCACCAGATCGAATTTGAGTTCTGATTGCGGCTTGTTGGCGTTCGGATTTTCAGCCACCGGGGCCGCGTTATTGGTGAACAGCGTTTCACGCACATAGTCGATTGCGCCCGATTGCGTGGTGCCGGGCATGAGAAGCCCGCGAATGGTCATGCGGCGATCCGGCGTGGCCTGGATAATGCCCGGCTGGCGGTCGGCCACGACAAGTCCGGTCGTCCCTGAATTGCCGGTCGAACTGCCCGAGGTAATGGCCCGCATTTCCACCGTGAGGCGGCCCTTGAAACGCTCACCCATGCCGATTGCGGCCTTCACCTCGTCGCCGTCAATGAAACGCTGGCCGAGTGAGCGCGTCTCGCGTGCGCCTGCCTGGCCTGCACGGGCGGCTTTCTGTTCCAGATCGGTCAGTCGGGCAGAAAGCCCGTTCATCTCGGCCAGAGCCTTGTCTGCGCTGGCCTTGGTTTCTTCCGTGACCTTGCCGAGGTTGCGCAGTTCCGTGGTCGAGGCTTCAGCAAAACGCTTGACCTCATCGGTCGCGGCCTTGAGATCGCGGGCGGCCTGTTCGTAATCGGACATAGGGTTTTCCTCATGAAAAAGGGCGCTCGAAGCGCCCTGTGTGGTGTTCTGGATGGTTCGCGGGAGCGGGAGTCGATCAGCCTGACCGGCTGGCCCCGCGTGGCCTGGGCAAACGGAATTTTGGGCGAGTGGCTTCACTCAATGCCCGACTGACGGCGCGAACTTCTGCCGCCAGATCGGGCAGCTACGGCCCTGCGGGGTAAAACCGCCTGCGCATTTCGGTCACGCGGGCGAGGGCGTTGGACGGGTCATCCACCAGGCTGACCTCGTGCAGGTTTGCGGCCTTGATCTGGCGGCGCGGCCCGCCCGGC
>NZ_AYXS01000029.1:0-6334 GCF_000505765.1 Asaia sp. SF2.1
GCGGGCATTACTGGCCGCGCTCGACGGTCACAAGATTGGCGGTCTTGGCCTCGATCACGACAGAGGCATACTGGCCCGGCAGGGTGTATGGCCCTGTCTGGGCCTGGGTGCCGTAACTGCCGAGTGTCAGCCCCGCACCCGGGGCAAGCGTAACGGCCCCGGTCCCGGTCTGGGTAACGGTGATGCGACAGCCGATGATCGTCCAGTTGGATACGGTGATCGTCACCGCCGAGGACGCATTGACCACAATCGTCCGTCCGCACTGCGCGGTGTTGCTCAGGGCCGTATTCGCCGTAACCGTGTCCACGGGGTGGGCATATTGCTGGCTCTGCCAGCTGCCATCCATGCGGAACTCGAAGATGTTGGCGTTGGCGTTGGCATCCTGCACAGCAATACGCTGCGGGTCTTTCTCCCAGTTCAGGTTGAACTGGTTCGTGTTCACCGCATAGCCGTGCAGGATGTTCTTCTGCCCTGCCACGCCTGGCGTCACTTGGGCGTTCAGCGCGCCATTGCCGGAATAGGCGTTGAGACTGGTCGCACCCGAGATATTGGATAGGATCGCACCTGACACATCGAGCGGCGTCGCCGGCAGCGGGTTGCCCACGCCAAGGCGACCATTCACCCGGTCAATCGAGAAATAGGGGGCGTTGGTGAAATTGCCCCATTTCGCATCGCTGAACCGGAAATAGTCGATGTTCCCCATCGGGGTCATCACCACGAAATCATGCTGTGACCCCTCGGCGGTGCTGAACCGGAAATAGGTGCCCACCGTGGCGCTTGCCGATGAGGCAAGGGCGGCCTTGCTCAGTGTCATGGTCTTGGTGCCTGCGCCGGAGACGATGGTGGTCCCTGCCGGGAACAGGCCATATTCGGCGGGCGTGTCCAGGATCTGCCCCGTATCGCCGGGGAAGGTGCACCCGCCAACGCAGGTGATCGTGGCACTTCCCTTGGTCACAACACCATAAGCCGTGGTCAGCCCCAGGGGATAAGCTGGGTGCCCGTGCTCTGCCACATGAACGGCACCGGCTGACGGCTGAACGTGCCATCATAGGTAAACCGGCTGATCTCGAAATAATCGTATCCCACATCGGGGCCGTATTTGAGCTTTGGCCCCCAGCCGACCGCACCATGCTCGAAATTGTCGTTGTAGCTCATGTCGGGGCCGACAAAGGCCAGGGCGGCAAAGCCGTTTTCGTTGGTGGTCTTGAGGGCGAGGGCGTTGTTGATGCCCGTATTGTTCTCAATCGACAATTCGCCCGTATTGGCATGATAGGCGATGCGCGAACTCACATCCGCATGAAGCGGGTCGGTGACAACAAACCCTTTCTGCGGGTCGCCCGATGCGGTGAGGCTGCCTGTGAGAGTGCCCCCCTTCACGGGTAGATATCCGGCCACTGCGGCTGTCAGATCGTCTTTCGTGGCGCCAGTCTTGCCCAGGGTCTGAATGTCGCGGGCGTTGCGCTCGATGCCGTCCTGCATGGTGGCCAGGGTCGCGCCTTGCGTGCCAACCCGCGTGCCCGATGACAGACCGCCCGGCGGCGCAAACTGGGGTTCGGCATGGGCCACCGCGCCGATCAGGGCAAACCCGGTTAGCAGGGCAGGGGACAGAGGGATGAAACGCTTCATGTCAGATCTCCGAGGCGGGTCGGGATACCCGCATTGTTGTACCAGCCGGACCCGCTCTCTGGCGGCGCGGTCGGCAAGTTGCGCAGCCAGCTATCCATCGCCTCGCTGGAGAGTTTTCCGCCCGATTGCGTGGGCGCGTCGGGGCTGTCGGGCAGGTCGAGCGGAAACAGGGCCTCACGCGGGCTGACGGTGATATTCACCTCGACCTGCTTGCTGTTGCCCTCGCTAGTCAGCGCACAGACGGTCACGCTCTGCGTGCCGGGGGCCTTCCATCGCATCCAGGCGGTGACGATATTGCCGAAAAGATTGGTCCAGGCCAGATCGGCCCCGCCTGCCTCGAAACGAAAGGACGTGATGAACTCGCCCGGTGACAGCAGCCTGTCGAAATCGATGCTGTAATCGCCGCCCCCCTTGAGCGAGGAAGAGGGCCAGACAAGCGCGTTCTGCGCACAGGCAAAGGCCCCGCCCCCGATAGCCTCGGGGCGCAGGATGTTGACGACGGGTCGCCATGTCATGATGTGATCTCCGGTAATCCCGTGGCGGGAAACCTGCCCGGATCGGGGCAGGAAATGGCTCAGCTGGTGAGCCAGGTCAGCGCCCCGTCCTGCAGCGCCATGCTGAACAGGGTTGAGCCGCTGGAACTGCCGAGCGCCTGCACGCTGGCAATGATGCGCAGCGTCGTGCCTGCAGAGGCATGGGCCAGTATCGTGGCCCGTGCGCCGAGGAAAAAGAAACGGTCGAGCTGCACATTACTGCCAGAGGCCGCAATGGGCTGGGCCGAGGCTGCGCCCTGGGCGTCGACCGTATGAACGGCCACGATGACCCGTGCCACCTGCCACGTTGTATCGTTGGCCCCGTTATCGTTGATCCGTAGCGTGGCGCTGAATTCGGCACGCAGGGCAGAGCCGGTCAGGGTCACATCCACGCTGCCCAGCGTGAAGCTCTGCGCCTTCCACGAACGGTCGGCCACCACGCTTGCCCCCTGCACAACAGGGGCGGGCATGGCCTCGGCAGGCAGGGCGGAATAGACAAGTGTGGTGCCGGTAAAATTGAGCCTTACCGCCCGGTCCTGGGTGGTGCCAATCACCGTGTCACGCGAGATGCTGGCCGGGATGCCGTGGGTCAGTCGCCCGATCCCCCATTCGGCCTGGGTGCCGTCATCGGCGAAGTAATAGACCTCGCCATCCGGAAACGCGCCAGACCAGCCCCGCCGCCCGGCAGGCGCACCGCTCAGGATGAAATCTCCTGTTCCCGGATTGTTCGCGTTCTCTAGCACAAAATTGCCAAGCATCGCCATTATAATCGCTCCCTTATCGTGAGAGTGAGGGCGCGGCGATTGGCCGCCCCCGCCGATGAGGTAATCTCGCCCGCCTCGATGCGCCCGAACACCGCATCGCCGCTGCGCGTGCCCGCTCCCGGATCGGGCAGGAACAGGACGTTCGCGCCTGTGCGGCCGAGGGCGAGCATGGCGCGGATCTGGGGCAGTTCCTCGGTGCCAAGCGATTGGTGCTCGATGCGCAGCACGCGACGCTGCCAGCGCAAGGTGACGTATTCCACGCCGGACAGGCTGGTAATCGTATCGGCCCCGCTTTCGGCACTCTCGCCACTGCTCCAGGCCATGTTGCGCTGTGGCTGCCAGAGCGGCCCGGCATAGGCCAGCGGGATGGACAGGAAGCCATCAGGGTTCTGCGCATCGGCTATCAGGATCGTCACACGGTCGCCCTGCACGGCGGTATCGAGCATCATGATTGCTTGCCCGTCCCGCACGTCAGCGGCCAGCAAGCCGGAATCATGCGCCAGTGTTGCCCCGCGCCAGATCTTCACGGACCATTGCGCGGTGGCGGTCAGGTTGGTGCGGTGCAGCGAGAAGCAGCGCCAGTCCACCATCCCGCCCGGCTCGATCGTGACCGAGGCCACACGCCCCGGCGCACGCCAGGCCGTCGCGGGCGCACCCTGCGGGGTGGCGAGATTGCTCACCGGCAGATCGGGCATGAAGGCCGAGGCCGTCAGCCGGGCCGAGAGAAAGGCATTGTCGCAGCCGAAAGCGCAGAGCCTGCCCGTGCTGTCCTCAACGGGACAGAAACCGGAATCGAGTATGGCTTCCATGGCTTAGCCTCCTGCCTGTTCCGGTGTGAACAAGGGCAGGCGCAGCGACTGGCCGTTGATGTTGATATGAAGCCACTGCACGGGCTGATCGTTTTGTGAGAGTTTCGCCCCCTGTCCCGTGACCGGGCTTGCAATCTGCAATTCGCCGCCCGGTGCCGGATACAGGCCGAGATTGGCCGAGCCTCCCTGACCTTCCTGCACATAAAGCCCCGCCGCCGCCTGTCCGCTGCCCGCCTGTATATTGAGCGTGTTGGTGGGCGAAGCGTTGGGCGAGATCGAAAAGATCAGCTGGCCCGCCATGTTGGTGATCAGCATTCCGTCATCGGAGAATTGCAGGCGCTGGCCTTTTTTCGTCTGGCTCACGGTCGAGAACAGCATGGCCCCTGAATCGAGGCCCTGCACGTTCTCGCGTGTCTCGCCCGTGCGCCACTCAATGCCCTGGCGCGTGCCCATCGCTATGGCCGTGCCGTAACCGTCCGTCCCGTCCGTGCCGGTCAGGCTGTCATTGGCGAAGATAATGCCGCTCTTGTGCCGGGACGGATTGCGCACGAACACGATACCGACCTCGGCATCGCTGGAGCCCTGCGTCTGCCCGCCACCCGATCCGATCTGGATGGCATAGGTGCCGCCGCCGCAATTGGGATGGTAGGGCGTGGACATGCCCGCCGCCGCCCCGCCCATATTCACTGTTTCCAGTTCCATCACGAAACTGGGCTGGTAATTGACGCCCGCCATGCGCCAGCCCTCGCCATAATAGGCATAGGCCGTGGCGGTGGTCGGGCTTTGCGTCTCGTCTGCCACACTCCAGGCGGCCACCCCGCTTGCCGCCTTTTCGGGCACGACGGCCGCGATATCGCCAAGCGGCATCGAGCGCGTGCAGCCCTGCTGCTCGATCACAATCACTCCCGACCCGTCGAGCGTCGCAATGCGCGGATAGGCGCCTAGTCTAGCCATGATGATCTGTCCTGTTGAACGGGGAGGCGGGCAAAGAAAAAGCCGCCCGGTTGGGCGGCTTGAGCGGGAAGCAAGCGAGATGACCTCAATTGGTTTGGAAGAGGCCTTCCCTGTGCTGCAAATGCCATTTTATGAGGCCGCACATTGCACTTGCACGGCGTGGTAAGGTCAGATCTGAGAAAATCCGGTCTGTTTCCTCATAAAGATGAGTCTCATTGGAAATCCCTACCCGATGGGCTGGGGTGCCGACTGTCTCCCAGATAATCTCATTCCGTCGTGTTCGTGATCGGTAGGCGACCCAGTCCGGTTTGTCGTCACCCTGAGACAGGACCATGACCGGCAACGATCTGGAATGACCGTCATCACCACCTGGAAGCGCTGCGCCCTCCATTACAGGATGGATCAGGTCACGAAGAGCCACCATATGAGTATGATCGAGGGTAATCCGACAGGCTTATGCGGTGATCTGGCGGTAAGTTGGTGTATGTTCGGGCACATAGCCACGCTGCATAAGATAGAGCGCAGGCGTTGCTGCAGCATTTGCCAGCGTAGCCTGCGGAATGATGGACAAGAGAAGCGCCGTGAGAACGGGTAAGACCTTTTGCACCGGGCAGTTCCTTTCCATCGTAATGACAGACGGCGCGCGTCTGCAGGTCAGGCCAGCAGCAGCGCCCCATACTATCCCCCACCAGCACCCGCAGGGCGATCATTGCTTCATCGGGGTGCAACTGCTCGCTCGCCATCGAGCCGGGTTGGCTTGCATCGCGTCGGGATTAACAGATCTTTACCAGGAAACGGCGGAGATCGCGTTTGCAGGCGAGCCGTCGATAAGGCCCTGACTGGTCACGAGATAGACGACGGCACTGTGTTCCTGATCGATCATCCGGGTGATGACGAGGTTTGTAAACAGGAAAGAGTTACGCAGCTTCGTGATGTTCTGCTGTTTGGGCAGTTTGGTGATATCGGTCGGCACCCCACCGCTTTTCACGCAGGATAGGGAAAAGCGCGTCGGATTTTTGGCAATCCCGACTGCACCCTTGATCCCGCCGGTCTGGGCCCGTGAGAGATAGCACGTCACAGGAAGATCCGGATCAGTAAAGGATGACACCTGCACGTCATGCGATCCGAACAGATGGAACGATGTATTCACCCCACCCAGCGTCGTTGCGCTCTGAGCGCAGGCCGCCGATACGCTTGTGACTGCACCCGCCATGACAAAAGTGAGAAGAGAACGGCGCAAGGCTGAGAGAGATGGAATGGTCATGGCTTTCCTGTTCAAGAAGCTGGATCGTGCGACAACATGAAACGCAACGATCCTTAGACTGGCAAGAGACCGAACAACCTGTTTCATATTGCGTCACTTCGGAACAGCATCTAGCCCAATCAGCCTATCGCTGATCCCCCACAAGAACCTGCAGGGTGATTGTCGCTTCGCCGGGACGCACTTGCTCGCCCACGACAAGGCCGGAAAGCGTGCGGTCTGGATGCTCTGGAAGCGTCAGGGTGACGTGATCGCCCAGATCCACCGCGTAACCCTGATCCACCGGCACGGTGAGGGCACGCAGGCGGCGCGTGCTGGCCCAGAGAACGGCGTGCAGGGTCGCCACCTTCATCGCGTCCTGTTCGTCGCTCAGGGCCGTGACCAGGG
>NZ_AYXS01000030.1:0-5568 GCF_000505765.1 Asaia sp. SF2.1
CCGATACGCTGTGCTGCAGGGGCGCGGGATGTTGCGGCCGGTGCACTCTTGCCGGGCAGATTGCTGTTGGGCGCCGGGCTGGTGGCAGAGGGTGTGGCCGGATGGGACGAGGCAGATTTGCCCTTGGTGGCGGAGCTTGTATCCGCTTTATGACCGCCCTTGCGGCCTGCCTTCTCGGCGTTGCCTTTGGAGGCTTTCTGGGAGCTCTTCTGAGGTGCTGATTTCGCCGCAGGCCTAGCCGCGGGGATGGCATCATCATTGGAGGTGACCTGCGCCTGTAAAGGCATCGCGGTCAGCAGGGCAGCCGGAAGACCGGCCGAAAACAGGAGGGAGAGGAGGATCGGCCGTTTCATGACCGGGTGATCCTAATCGCGCTCCCCCCGCGCTAGCAATGGGGAATGAGATCTCGTTATCCCGATGGTTCCCGCGCTATCCGGTTTTATTTGCGGAATGACTGGTTTTTGTATCCCGCCCACGCCGGAGCGCGGGCAGGTTGGGATCTCAGGCCTTGCGGGTCAGGGCGTCGAGCACGATCTTGCGGATCGGCCCATGCAGGTGGCCGTTACCTGCGACCAGCGTCACGTCATTGTCGAGATCGGTGATTTCCAGACCTTCCGGATCGGTCACGTAGCCGCCAGCCTCGCGCACGATCAGCAGACCGGCCGCGCAATCCCAGGGCTTGAGGCCGATTTCCCAGAAGGCTTCATAACGACCGGCAGCAACCCAGGCGAGGTCGAGCGCTGCGGCGCCGAAGCGACGGAAACCTGCGACATGGGGCATGAGTGCCGCCAGTGTACGACCAAACGGCAGACGGCGATCTGCCGGTGTCTTGGCGAAGGGAATGCCGGTAGCAATGAGCGATTCGGACAGGTCACGACGTGCCGAGACGCGAATACGACGCTCGTTCAGGAACGCACCAATGCCCTTCTCTGCCCAGAACATCTCATTGGCAGCAGGGTTATAGACCATGGCAGCAGCGATTTCGGTCGAGCCATCGGGGTGGCGACGCTGCAGGGCGATGGAAATGGCCCATTGCGGAATACCATGCAGGAAGTTCGATGTGCCATCGAGCGGATCGACGATCCAGCGCCAGGTCCAGTTCTCACCGCCCGAATTGCCGCTCTCTTCCATCAGGAAGGCGTAGCCGGGGCGAGCACGGGCGAGTTCCTCACGGATTGTCTGCTCGGCACGCAGATCGGCCTGCGAGACGAAGTCACCGGGGCCCTTGATGCTGACCTGAAGCTGCTCGACTTCGGCGAAATCGCGAAGGAGACGCTTGGCTGCTTTTTGCGCAGCATTCTGCATGACGGTCATATGCGGCGAGAGACGCATGGCAATAATCCTGATGAGAAACTGTGAAAGAGCAGGGTAGTCGTATTGAGGCCAAGCCCGGCAGGCGGGCTTGGCCTTGCCGGGGGGCAGCGTGGCTGCGCCCCCGTTTCAGGAGGTGATCAGGCCTTGGCGCGTTCGACGTAGGAGGCGTCGTCCGTGCGGACAACCACGCGCTCGCCGGCTTCGATGAAGGGCGGCACCATGGTCTTGACGCCATTGGACAGCATGGCGGGCTTGTAGGACGAGCTGGCCGTCTGGCCCTTGACCACAGGATCGGCCTCGGTGATTTCAAGCGTGACGTGCGGCGGCAGGGAAACGCCAACCGGATCGCCTTCGACCAGCTTCACGTTCAGTTCCATGTTGTCCTGCAGGAAGGGCAGCTGGTCACCGAAGATGTCCTTGTGCAGCATTACCTGCTCGAAGGTTTCCGGGTCCATCAGGACGATGTTGTCACCATCCGTGTAGGAATAGGTGTAGTCCTTGTCTTCCGTCATTAGGCGCTCGACGGTGTCGGCGGTGCGCCAGCGCTCATTGGTCTTGTTGCCTGTGTTCAGGTCGCGCATTTCGACCTGGATGAAGGCGCCACCCTTGCCCGGCGTGATGATCTGCTGCTTGAGAACCGTCCAGCGACGACCGTCATGCTCAATAACCTGTCCGGCGCGAATCAGGTTTGCCTGCTGCTTCATGGAAGAAAGATCCCGGGAATCGTGATGTGGATACGACGGGTCTGTGCCGCCGTGAAAGGCGGGGTTCTAACGAAGCGGGCGCTCAAGAGCAAGCAAGATGCATGGTCTGCCCTCCGGGATGCCGCGCTGGAGGCGCTGTGTGCGATCTGGTTGTGTATTTGCAAAGTGACAGCTAGAGCGCAGCCATGCGGTTTCGATCTTCTTGCGTGTTTGCTCTCTCCGGGCTGGGTCTTGTTTTCTGGGGCGGCTCTGGTCTTTCTGGTTTTCCCGGCCTGTCGCGTGCCTATGCCGAGGCTCCCGTTTCGGCTGGACAGACGCCAGGCACGGTTGCGTGTGCGGCAGATTTCTCCGGTGGAATTGCGCCGACCCTGACGGCACCCGCCCCCACAACGCGCAATACGTTCCTGTGCAACACGGATTTCGCTGTTCTCGTGTCCGGGGTCACGCATGAGCCTGTCTGGGTGGCAGAGCATCTTACGCGTGATGAGATACGCCATGCCCAGCATCAATTGCGCGAGGGCAAGTTCCACGAGGAAACACGCCAGCCAGAGGCGGACAGGGCCCGTCTGGTCGATTACCAGCGGTCCGGGTTCGACCGCGGGCACATGATGCCGAGCGGTGATGCCCCCAGCCGGGCTTCACAGCAGGAGACATTCTCGCTTGCGAATATGGTGCCGCAGACACCTGACCTCAATCGCGGCCTCTGGGCCGGGGTCGAGAAGAAGGTGCGCGAGCTCGTGCTTTCAGAGGGCGAGGCCTATGTCGTGACGGGGCCAGCCTATCGTACGCAGACCCCTGCCCATATCGGACCCGGTGAACTGCCCGTGCCGACCTCGACATGGAAGGCGGTCTATCTGCCGTCCCGCCAAGCGGTGACGGTTTATGTGTGCAAGAACACTCTCTCGCCATCCTGCACGCAGGTTCCTGTTGCGACGCTGGTCAGGGTGACAGGGGTTGACCCGTTTCCGACCCTGCCAGCCTCGATGCGTGAAACGATCACCCGCATGGCCGATCCCGAGACGCAGTCCTATCATGTGTCTCCTGCACTTCGCCGTTTGACGATGCGGGTGCTCAAGGGGCTGATAGGCGAGATGTTCTCCGGTTCATCCCCGCTCTGACGGGATAGTGGGCAGCATGTGCGTGTTGCCCGCCGGGTCCTGCACGGCGCCTGGCTGCGTCTCGGGGTGGTAATAATCCGGCCCCAGCGGCACCTTGCCCGCACCGCCCGGGATATCGAGCACGTAGGTTGGCCAGGCAAGGCCTGTCACGCGGCCGCGCAGGCGAGCCAGCAGCGCACGTCCCTCATTGATTGGCACATAGAAATGCGATGTGCCGGGGGCGGGGTCGAGCTGATGCAGGTAGTAGGGCTTGATGCGGGCGGTAACGAACGCACGAAGCAGGGCCTCCAGCGCTTCCTCGGTGTCATTGACACCGCGCAGCAGGACCGACTGGCTGAGCACCGGTATGGCGCGACTCTGGATCTGCCGTATGGCGGCGCGAGCCTGACCCGTCATTTCGCTTGCATGGTTGGCATGGAGCACGATCCACAGAGCGCGATCGGTTTCGAGAGCATCCAGCAGGGCCGATGTAATCCGTGCGGGGTCGGCCACAGGCACACGGCTATGAATGCGGATGGTCTGGATATGGGGCATGGCCGACAGCGCCTCGATGATATGGCGCAGTCGACGCGGGCTCAGCATGAGCGGGTCCCCACCCGTCAGGATGATCTCGCTGATGGCGGGGTGATCGGCAATCCAGTCCAGTGCCGTGTTCAGGGCCTCGTCTGGGAGGAGTCCACCGTCCGGCCCCACATGCTCGCGCCTGAAACAGAACCGGCAATAGAGCGGGCAGACCAGCAATGGCTTGAGCAGCGCGCGATCGGCATAGCGATGAACGATACCTGGTACGGGAGAAAGGGCGTCATCGCCAATCGGATCATGCAATTCCCATGGGGCGGTCTGAAGTTCGGCAGGGGTCGGGACAACCTGCCGCCCGATCGGATCGTCCGGATGGTTGATCAGATCCAGAAAGGCCGGCGGGATGGCTGTGGCGAACTGGCTGGAGAGAGCCTCAAGCGCCGAAGCCTGATCCGGCGGAACGAGTCCACGCGCAATCAGCTGCGATGGCGTGCGCACGACAGGGCGTGGCCCGGTATGACGCGGTTCAGCGGGGGGATTGACCTTTTCTGGCATCAGGGGGCTGTACTTCAGGCACAACTGTTTTCGCAACCGGAGAGCGCATATCATGGCGGGACGAAACGCAATTTCAGACAGGCTGCCGCTTTTGCAGCGTCGTGCCCTGCTGCAACGTGGTGTGCGTGCCTTTTTCGACGCTCGCAATTATCTGGAAGTGGAGACGCCATGCGCGGTGCCTGTGCCGGGTGAGGAGGTGCATCTGCGCTGCTTCCGGACCGAACTCGAGCGACCCGATGGCACGAGAGAACCGCGCTACCTGCACACCAGCCCCGAATTTGCGATGAAGCGCATTGTGGCGGCTACCGGGCTCGCGGTTTTTCAGCTGGCGCGTGTCTGGCGCAATGGCGAGCAAAGTGCCTTGCATGCGCCTGAATTCACCATGCTGGAATGGTACAGGCCCGGGGCGGGGCTCAGCGCCTTGATGGACGAAACCGAAGCGCTATTGCAGCATTTATTGCCGCCTACCCTGACATGTGGCGATACCACGCTCAGAATTGACGCGCCTTTCGAGCGACTGACGATGGCCGAGGCGTTCAGGCGCTATGTGGGGGTCGATCTGCTGGGTATTGGCAACGACGCCGCCCGTCTGGCGCAGGAGGCCGGCACGGTCTTGCGCGTTGGCGAGACATGGGAGGATCTTTTCTTCCGGCTGCTGCTGGAGCGTATCGAGCCGCATATCGGGCGTGATCGACCGACTTTCCTGACGCATTGGCCTGCGGCGCAGGCAGCGCTTTCGCGACGTGACCCGGAAGATCCGCGTGTGGCGCTGCGTTTTGAGCTCTATGCCGCAGGAGTCGAGTTGGCCAATGCCTTCGAGGAGCTGACCGATCCGGTGGAACAGCGTGCGCGCTTTGTGGCGGACAGGGAGCGGCGGATCGCTCTGGCACCGGATCAGGACTGGCCGCTCGACGAGGCTTTTCTGGCTGATCTGGCGGATCTTCCGCCGTGCAGTGGGATTGCGTTGGGGTTTGACCGGCTTGTGATGCTGGCAACCGGCGCGCCGCGCTTGTGTGACATTGTGTGGTTTTCTTAAACCTTATGATAGCAATGCACCTTTTTGAGGGGCAAAATCGTTCTCATGGCCTACAGTGGCGCCAGCTTCGAACTGATCCGGCAGGCGGCTTCAGCTTCGGAAAGGGTATCAGGATGATGAAGAAAACAGTTTTTCTGTCGTTTGCTGCGCTGCTGACCCTGTCGGCATGCGATGTTCCGACCGTTCAGCAACGCAAGGTGCTGGATTCCATGATCGGCAAGAGCGATGTGGATGTGTTGCGGACTTTCGGCGTGCCCACGCGCACCTATCAGGCCAGCGGTCATGACTTCCTCGCCTATATCGACAACGAGACCAACTACTC
>NZ_AYXS01000031.1:0-5189 GCF_000505765.1 Asaia sp. SF2.1
GGTCATCTCTGTTTGCTGTAGCGTCTGTCGTCCGATCAAGCGTGATGCCTGTACGGGTATCATCTGAGTTCTTCCATTCTGGTAATCTTCTCTTATCCATTTCGGGTTTTATGATGCTTGCGTGGCCCGATATCTGGGCGAGCACCAGGAGAAATTCGATGAGCCTTTCGATCAACACCAATGCCTCGGCGATGGTCGCCGTTCAGACCCTGAACGCCACCCAGACGGCCCTGAGCAACGCTGAAAACACCATCTCGACCGGCCGCAAGGTCTCGAGCGCTGCCGACAACGCCGCTGCCTACGGCATCGCGCAGCAGATGCAGGGCAATGTCTCTGGCCAGTCCGCTGTGAATGACGGCCTCTCCTTCGCCGCACAGACGGTCAGCTCGACCAGCACAGCCGTCAACCAGATCATCAGCGTGCTCAACAGCGTCCAGAACGCAGTGACCACCCTTGGCAACAACCAGGGCAGCCCGGCCGCTCTCGACCAGATCGGTACCCAGATCACTGGCCTGCTTCAACAGATCGATACCATCTCGCGCAACGCCACGTTCAACGGCGTGAACCTGATTTCGGGCAGCACAAAAGATGGTCTCGGGATCACGTCCAACAACCTGAGCTACATCACGGGCCTTCAGGGTGACCAGACGACCGTCACAGGCTTCAACGCAGCTATTGCCTCGTATATGGGCGGATCCAGCGTCGCCGGCGCACCGGCTGTCTCTTCCTCGTTCTTCCAGAGCGGCGTCGCTGGCACGAGCCTGACCGACGCCCTGGGCCTCACCACAAACAGCGGTACGAGCGGTGCAAACCCGACCACCAACGTGTTCGAATCCACCGGTGGCGTACTCGGCGGCAGCAAGAACGTCTCGGACATGATTTCGCAGGTTCAGGCCGCCATCAAGGCCATGACCTTCGTGACCTCCACACTGGGTGCGAACAGCAACGTCATCAACAACATGAGCACCTACGGCTCAAGCATCTCCGACAACCTCACCAACGGTATCGGCTCCCTGACCGACGCAGACATGTCCGCAGCCAGCGCCAAGCTGACATCGCTTCAGACCAAGCAGTCCCTCGCCATCAAGTCGCTTACCATCGCCAACTCACAGTCACAGAACATCCTCTCACTCTTCCAGTAAAATAAAAAAGGCCCCTCGCCTCCAACGGCAAGGGGCCTGTTCATCCCATGGGTAGCTAGAGCCTTACTCAACCGGACCGTTGAGTATACGCGCCGCCACGATGACCGAACCCCCTTCGGTTTCAGCGCCGGTCCGGAACATCCTCCATTTTCCAAGAGAAAAAACCCACGTGCCGGTAAAACTGGCCACTTGGGCATGTGGTCTACAAACGCCGTCAGGTTGTGATTCCTCCTGCCTGTTGCACTGCATGGCATCGGATTCCGTCAACGGAATATAGACGTTGGTATTGAGCTGCGCAGTACGGCCGTGAATCTGAATTGATCCGTCTATCCCGCTTTTCTGTCCCTGTTGACCATTGTTCGAAACGTCGTCAGGCGTGCCGCGTGTTATGATATCTATATATTTTGTCTCGTTATCAGAACACACCTCGATTGAGGCCGATCCGATCACCCTGTTTTTTGCTTCCTGCCCGACATAATCGACAATTGCCTGCACCTCGGCGATCCGAACAACTCCAGAGGGACAACGTATGCTGTCTCCATTCCCGGGCAACACTGTACCAGCGTAAGCCGGAGCCGACATTCCTGTTAACCCCGTCGCCAGACACGGTACCGTAGCGCACAAGACCGCGCGCGCAGAGAGGAACAAGCCTCGCGGTGAAACCACTTTCATATCCTTCGTGAAGGTTCGTTCGATGGTTGGGCCACGATACCCGAAAAGTCGCACAGCTGAAGCATGACACGACAAATTTCCTCAAAAGCCCGACGCCGGAAAAGTGATGTCACAGTGGGCGCACCGATAACGCTGCCGAAAGATATTGCTGTCATGATCGGTTCACGTTACGAACGACCTTGGCAACAATCTGCCCTCCCTGCGGCAGATGATTCGGTAGAGGCTCATGATCAGCGACGTCACCACCCGTAGTTTCGACGCCATGAACGCGTATGGAGAAGTTCAGCGTAGCCTGCAATCCGCAACGGGCCCGGCCAAACAAGCTGACACCTCCAGCATTGGTACCGGAAGTTTTAGTGACGCACTCAGTGGTGCGCTGCAAGATGCGGTGCATACCGGAAAAGTTGCCGAAACCCAGACCGCGGCCGGTCTCTCAGGGCATGGCGATATGACTGAGATCGCGACATCTGTCGCTGAGGCAAAATTGACACTGCAGACCGTAACCGCAGTTCGTGATCGCTTTGTGCAAGCCTATCAAGATGTAATGAAAATGTCGATCTGAACGCAGAACGGCATGCAACATACGGTAGACATTCACGAGATCCTGCAGGAATCCCTGTTCGTAGCGGTCAAGATGGGTGCCCCGTCGCTTCTCGCCTCGCTTGCAGCAGGCATCCTGATCTCGCTTTTCCAGGCAGTTACCCAGGTCAACGAAGCAACACTATCTTTTGTACCCAAATTTGTCGCTGCAATGCTTGCCCTTATGCTGACAAGCTCGTTTATTTACGCGACCCTGCATAATTATGCGATGCAGATTTTCGATCAGATGGTCATCGCTGGCGGATCATGAACAGAGCAATGTCGACACGGCGGGCGTTGTTCGGAATAATGCGGAAAAGGTAGATGTTGGCTCTTCCATCCCCCGATGTGGTAGCCGTCTATCTGATGATCCTGTGCCGTGTCAGTACGCTTGTCATGGTAGCGCCAGGGCTGGGTGAGTCCACATCACCCATGACAGTGCGCGCAGGTATAGCGGTTACGATCTCTTTCCTGCTTGTCCCGCTGCTGGAGCCTGTGCTCACCCCCGTGGTGACGCCAGCCCTCAAGAGCCCGGCTCTCCTGATCGTCATGATTGCGCAGGAGTTGCTTATAGGAACTTTCATCGGATGGATGGCGCGACTGATCGCGATGTCACTCATCATCGCTATGCAGTTCATTGCAACTTTCACGGGTCTGGCGAGTGTTTTACAACCCGACCCTGACTTGGGCGCCTCGAGTACCGCCATCAGTCATATGGCCTCTTTCCTCATCCCGGTACTTTTTCTGACGACAGGATTGTATATCCTGCCCCTCGCCGCGCTCACAGGTTCTTACAAAGTGTTCTTGCCGGGCCAATTCCCATTTCTGAATGATATGGCGCAGGCTGCTGTCATGAGCGTATCATTGAGCTTCAGGCTTGGCCTCCAATACGCTGCTCCGTTCGTTCTTGTCGGCACCCTGTGGCCTGCGCTTCTCGGCGTACTGAACCGACTAATGCCTGCTATTCAGGTTTACGGAATTGCCATGCCTGCCCAGCTTCTGGGCGGCGTATTCCTGATCGCTCTCCTGATTCAGGTCATCACTGGCGTCTGGCAGGAACGTATGCAGGAAACACTTCTTCAGCTTCCTGGCATCCATGCATTCCAATAACCTAGCCCACCCAACTCGTACTTCGCGCCCAGTCTATGGCTGAGGAAGGAAGCAGCGAAGATCGCACACAGGCCCCTACCCCGCGCCGCCTTGCGAAAGCAAGGGAAGAGGGAAATGTTGCCCAGTCGCGTGAAACACAGATGCTGCTCGTGCTGGGAATATTCCTCGCGGTATTCTCAATGACCGGGGCGACTTCGGGATATCGCTTCGTCACCCATATGCATGGATTGCTGGAGCACTTCTCCACCCCGATCGACGATACAGCAACGATCGGGCGCATCGTCCATCAGGCGTTTGCTGAAGGAATCCTCCTGATCGCTCCGTTCGGTGGGGCATGCATGGCAGCTGTCGTAGGTTTCGGTCTCTTCCAGACACAGTTCCTGTTCAGGCCTCAGGCGCTTGCTCCTGATCTGAAACGGCTGTCTCCTGCCGCCGGGGTCAAACGTGTGTTCAGTGCCCGAAATCTCGTCGAACTCCTCAAGAGCCTGGCGAAATTTTTAGTGTTTGGTGTTGTGCTATACAACGTAGCACGCGGAACGCTGCATATCGCCCCTGAAGCGGAGAGATGGACTATTCGTCGGCTGACACAGGAGCTCGTTTCCTGGTTTGTCTACGCCACCCTCGTTATCCTCATTGTTCAGGTTTTAATCGCTGTACTCGATGAATTATGGACGCGATACAGTCGCCTCCAGAAGCTACGGATGAGTCACCAGGATATAAAGGACGAGACGAAGCAGGAAGACGGTGATCCCAAGATCAAGGCCAAAAGACATCAATTGAGGCTGCGTCGCGCCCGACAACGCATGCTCCAATCGGTGAAAACGGCAACCGTTGTTGTCACCAACCCCACTCATTACGCGGTAGCCCTTGCATATGAGAGCGATTCCACGGCCGCACCCAAAATCGTAGCCAAAGGCACCGACGAACTGGCGGCACGCATTCGTGCCGCAGCAGATGACGCCCGTGTGCCAATCGTCAACAACCCCCCTCTCGCACGCGGGCTCTACACATTGCCGCTGGATACCGAAATACCGCCAGAGTTTTTCAAACCGGTCGCGGCCATCATCGCCTATGTCATCAAGTTGAAGACACCAGGTTCGAGGCGATAAACACTGCTATTTGCATGCGCTCAGATAGTATCATCGGTCGTTAGGCTCAGGACCCATTGATTTAAGCGGCATGATGTGATTCAGGCTCCCTCAAGGAGACTGGAGATGGGAGACCTGTATTGGCTGACGGACGGGCAGATGGAGCGTCTGCGGCCCTTTTTTCCGAATAGCCATGGGAAACCTCGGGTCGATGACCGCCGTGTGTTGAGCGGGATCATTTTCGTAAACCGCAATGGCCTGCGCTGGCGTGATGCGCCCCGGGAATACGGTCCACACAAGACACTCTACAACCGCTGGAAGCGCTGGAGTGCTATGGGGATCTTCATCCGCATGATGGAAGGACTGGCCGCCGGAAAGGCAGAGCCTCAGACCATCATGATTGATGCGACCTATCTCAAGGCACATCGCATGGCGTCGAGCCTGCGGGTAAAAAGGGGGGGTCAGGCCGCCTGATCGGGCGCACCAAGGGGGGCATGAATACGAAGTTGCATGCTGTCGCCGACCGGAACGGACGTCCGCTCGACTTCTTCATGACAGCGGGCCAGATCAGTGATTACACCGGTGCTGCTGCCCTTCT
>NZ_AYXS01000032.1:0-5053 GCF_000505765.1 Asaia sp. SF2.1
CCCAAGGCCTGCACCCAAAGCCGCGCCCACGCCTGAACCGATCATGCCATACGTCCCGCCGCCGATATTACCCAGTGCGGAACCGAGAGCGAAACCACCGCCCACACCGGCCAGGGTGTTGCCAATCGTAGCCGTGCCGAAGAGCTTCGTTTTCATGGCTCCCGAAAGCCAGCCGCTCGAACTCGCCACGCTCGATGCGGGCGAACCGGCCCCGGCAATTGAGACACTAGCCGCCTTGTTGCCGACCGAGCCGCCCATGGCCAGCGTGTCAGACAGACCCGTAATCGTATTGCGTGAGCCGCCATCCAGCGCGTTTAGGGCCGGGTTAATCAGCGCCATCTTGGCCACCAGCCCGACTATCTGCGTTTGCAGGCCGGACAGGATCGAGCCGAAATCGACCGCGCCTTTTCCGCTCTGCACAAAGGCCTGCGTGACGCTGTTCGTCAGCGTGTCGAACATGCCGCTCAGGCTCCCTGTCAGATCATCGAGCGCCGATTTCTGATGCTGATAAGCGTTGGTTGCCATCTGGATGGCCGCCACATTGTCGAGATAGGCCTGGCTTGTTTTCGAGTTGATATCGCCGCCCGCCTCGAGAATGCGGTTGCGCTCTTTCATCACCGCAATCTGCACCGATACGGCGTTGCTGTTTTGTCCGATCGCTGCCGTCTGGGCCTTGATGACTTCCAGATCCAGCGATTGCCCATAGAGCTTGCCCGCATTGGCCATATCGACCTGCGAGGCCGTGGCCGATTTGAGCGATCCTGTCAGGATATCGAGTTGTCGGGCCTGTTCGGCTGTGCCGTCGATCGAGGTCGCACGCACTTTCTCGACGGCCTCCATCGCCTGTTGGTACTGCGTGAGCGAGCCTTTCGAGGCATCATAGCCCGCCAGCAGATCCTGCTCGGCCTGGGTGTGCTCGTTGATGGCCGCAACGGACTGATTGAATTGCCCCGTCAGGATTTCCTGTTGCCTGGCCTCGGCTTCCGCCAGCTGGGTGGCGGTCGCGTGCGCCTGGCCCATACGCCGCGCCGCTTCCTCGACCTGTTGATGCACCTGCACCATTGCGGCCTCGGCGGCCGAGTAGGTCTCGGCACTCTGCGCAGCGAGCTTTTGCTGATGGGCGATGGTCTCGATCGGGTCGCGCAATTCGTTGAGCGCGCCGCGCTGCACGTTGATCTTGTCCGTCAGCACGCCGGTTTGCGCGGCATAATCGGCATCCGACACCTTGCCTGCGGTGTGCAGGTCATTCAGTGCCTTCTGTGCCGTGGTCAGGGCCGTAATGGCCTGCTCATGCTCGCGGATCTGCGCCGCCGTACTGCCATCACTGCCGCGCAGCTGATCATCGATCCGACCCTGACGCGATGCGATTGCCTGGGCACCATAGATTTCGCCGCCCGTGGCCTTCTGGGCATAAGCCGCACACTGGCAGGCGGGCTTGCAATCTTGCCTGACAGGTACTGATCGACGTTTCCTTCACCCCAGTTATAGGCCATAGCGACAAGCGCCTGATTGCCGTCATACTTGGTGTAGAGCCGCATGAGCAGCTGCACGCCAGCCGTGACGTTGCCCGTTGTCGTGCGCAGGTCATTGCCATTGGCGCTGCCCGGCATAATCTGCATCGCCCCCAGCGCACCGGCAGAGGATTGCACGACTTTTCCGCTGGCGTCGTACTGGCCCGTTGCGCTTTCGATGGGCTGAATGCGATGGGCGAGTGCGAGCACGTCCGAGCTTGCGCCGAGACTGGCCCCCACGCTGTCGATGGTCTTGCCCACCCCTGCGACATCGGAGGCCGCGACCTCGCGTTGCTGCCAGTAATTGTGGACGGCGGGGATCTTGTCCAGCTGCGCCCATTCCCAGTCGCGCACCTCCTTGGCCTTGTCGAGCAGATACTGGATGCCCTGCACGCCCTTGAGAGCACCGGCCATGATGCCATTGCCGATGCCGTCCACAAACTGCCCGAGCGGGGCGAGCCCTTCGTGTAGCGACGTGCTCATGTCGTGCAGGGCGCGGTGCAGCGGCGTCACGCCCTGATCGGCCGCGTTGGCCGTGGCCTTGCTGACCTGCCCCATGAGCAGGGACCAGGCCCCCATACGATCGCCGCTGTTCTGCAAATCGCGTATGTGCTGCACCAGGCCTTCATGGACACCAAGCAGACCTTTCTGCGCGAAATCCTCGGCTGCTTTTGCCGGATCATCGAAGGCAGCGGCCATGTCTTTCGCCGCCTCCGGCACGTCCTTGCCGAGCACGGTGGCGAGGTTACGTGCTGTCATGGCCAGCGCATCGAGGCTGCTACCACTGTTGGTCGGCATGGCGGCAAAGGTGGTGGTCACGGCGCGGCTATCCGTCAGTGACAAGCCGCCCTTGCCAGCGATGCGTCGTGCCGCGTCCTCGGCAGCCCCGGCCATAGCCGCGTAATCGCTGCGCGTGGCACGAAGGGTCTGACCTAGGGCCGCAAGGTGCGATTCCTCGGTCTCGGCGGCGCTGCCCATCTTGTAGATGGCCGCACCGGCAGCGACGGCCGCGAGCGCCAGACCGGCAGGGCCCATGAGCAGGCCGGTCACGATCTGCGTGGCCTTGCCGAAACCGCCCATGACCGTGACCATGTTCGGCACCTGGTAAAAAGCGGCCTTCATAGCCCCGCCACCAGCCAGCACCTGGTCGGCGAATTTATGCGCTTCACCCGCCAGAATGCCGATCTGGAAGCTGGATAATTTGGCGGCGTCTGCGCCCTCGGCCAGGGCGACAGCGTGTTGCTTGCTCGCACCCGTAGCCGCGTCGAATTTCTCTTTCTGTGCTGCGGCTGATTTGGCGATACCAGCCAGCGACCCTGCATATTGTTCCTGCGTGATCTCGCCAGCAGCGAGCGACTTCTGCAGCGCCTCAATATTGGCCGTGCGCTGGCGGATTTCGCTGCTCAGCTTGGCCTCGGCCCGCGTCGTTTCATCGAACTGCCGCGCAACCGACGCACCGGAGCGGCCCAGCCTGGTCACTTTCGTATCGGCCACCTCTGCCGCATCGCCAAGCCTGGTCAGGGATTGCGCATCTTCCTGCGCCTTGGCCAGATTGCTCGCAAAAGCAATGTAAAGCTCGGAGATCGTGGTGGGCATCGTTACGCTCCATGCGTAGCAGCATCGGGCCGCGCATTTGTGAAATGCGGATGAGCCGAAATGTTGCCGTCATCTGATAGGAAGGTGCGCGCATGCCGCGAGACGCGCAGGCAAGCGCAACAGGAAGTGGAGCAGGACTATGATTCGTAAATTGACGGGAGCCGCGATTGCTTTGACAGCCATGACCGCTGTTGCATCCGCGCACGCAGAGACTGGCGACTCACTCTCGATTCCACTGTCGTCGTCGACCGACATCCACCGTCAGACAGTGTCCTACAACTGTAAGGCAAAAAAGGGCGCGAGTTCAGCTAAGCTGCGTGCTGTCCTGCCCGAGAAAATCGTCAAGGTAAGCTATATCAACGCGGGCGATATCAGCCTCGCTGTGCTTCCGGTCGACGGAAAAACGCAGGTATTTACCGACGTGATTGCCGCGAGCGGCGCCAAATACGCGGCGGCTGAATACGTCTGGTGGAGCAAGGGCGACGATGCCATGTTCTCGAGCGAAATGGATGCCAGTGCCATGCTCACCTGCCACGAAATCAAGGGCTGATTGTTGCCAGTCCAGTTTTCATGACCGCAGGGTGATCTGCAGCGCCGGATAGGTCATGACCGTGCCAGCCCGTGTCCTGCGCTCGCCTGAAGCGCCGCGCAGGATGTAGGGGGCAGACGGCGCGATGCCGCTGCCAACGCGCACGAAGGTCTTGCCGAAAGTAAGCGTCGGAAAACGCCGCATGAGGGTTTGACGCACGCGCTCGATCTGGTTGCGCCGTATGCGGGGCTCAAGCGCCCCGGTCTCGATCTTGCGGGCATAAGGCAGCGGATTGACAATCAGGATCGTGCGGTCAGCTGGCAGATCCTTGAGCGGCTGTTTCCAGGGCTTGTCATCGCAGATCAGCACCCAGGCATCGCGAAAGCGTCCGCTGCGTACGGGCGATGTTGACCGACACAGGGCAAGCGCCGCCTCCGCCGCCTCGCCCGTGAGATTGAAGCGATAGAGAATGGCTCCATCGAGCCGCACGCTTGTTTCTGGCGCGTCGGCTTTGCCGTCCACATAGCGCCGCCAGCTGGGTGGAGCCTCGCCGCGTGCGATCAGTTCGTCACGCGCTGCAATGGCTCGTCTTGCCATTTCGGCCCGCAGGGCATCGGGGGAAAGATTGCGATCGACAAAAAGGCGCAGCGACCGGCTGAAGGTTGCGGCTTGTGCCATAGTTCATCCCTTCATGAACTGTTCGATATCCTCGGTGATCCTGCGGTTTCGATACGCCATGAAAACGCTATCCATGGCGCGGATCTGGTCCTCGATCCATGGCCGGTCGTCTTCCGAAACCGCATTGGCCTCACACCACCGTGCCAGCGCCTGCCAGGAGATACCGCCTGGGCGCGATACGCCCCGGATCTTGCCTATGGCAGCCCCGACCAGATCGGTGAGCCAGGCGCGATCGTGTTGCAAATCATGCCAGCCACGCCATGGGCGTTCGAGTGAGGGTGGGAGGGCAGGCTTGCTGGCGAGTATGGCTTCGCGGATCTCTGGCACCTCGTCAGGCCCCGTGAATGGGCCGTATTCGAGTTCCCAAGCCAGCGCCGCTGTCAGTTTCCCACCGCGTCCCGATGATCTTCGGTGCGCTGTTCGCCCACCTTGGCTGCAGCCGATATGGCAAGGGCGATCAGCATCGGATGCTCACCGCTTGCGAGCAGCTGGCGGAAGGCATCGATTCCGATTTCGGAGCCGTCGTCATTCTGCAGGCCATCCACATCAAGCACGCAATGTTCGGCAATGGCCTGACCCTGTGCCCTGTCATCTTCGGTCGGCGGCAGGCTCTCGGCAGTGTAGCGCGTGGCACCTGGCTGCAATGCGCGGTTGAGACGGCTCGCCACCGTATTCTTGAGGATATAGAGCGCGTCGCGATAACGCGGCGTGAAGCCGCGTGTGGTGATGAGGAACGTGT
>NZ_AYXS01000033.1:0-4152 GCF_000505765.1 Asaia sp. SF2.1
TCTTACTCAGCCTTTCAGGCAGTCACCGCGGCGTGTTCCGCTGCGGTGAACGGGCTTTTACGGAAACCAGGGGGGGTTGTCAAACACTTCCTCAAATCCCCCAAAACCCACGCCAGACATGGGCCACACCCGATTCCTCACCCCACACACAACCCAATCCAAACCAAAAAAGTCCAAAAAAAAGGAAAAAACTCACACCACAGGAAACGCAGGACTCAAATGACCACCAACGCGAACCGCCTCAATCCTCACCGCCAACCCCGTCCGGTCATCCGTCTCAACAAAAACCCCACACACGGTCGCCTCACCTTCGGCCGGTTGCAGGCGCTCACCCGGCAGCTTGCGTACGAAGCGATAGAGCGAGGCTTCCTTGCCCATGCCAATTACACTGTCATAGTCGCCGCACATGCCTGCATCGGTCTGGTAAGCCGTCCCCTTCGAGAGGATACGATAATCAGCCGTCGGCACATGGGTATGCGTACCCACCACAAGCGAGACCTTGCCATCGAGGTAATGACCAAATGCCATTTTCTCGCTTCCTGTCTCGGCATGCAGATCCACGATAATGGCATGGGCGGTCATGCCAAGCTTGTGACGCGACAGGCACTCCGTGACGGCCCGGAAGGGATCATCGAGCGGGTCCATGAAAAGACGCCCCATGACATTGATCACGAGCACCTTACGCCCGTTGGGGAGCACGATCACGAAGGACCCCTGCCCCGGCGTGCCCGGCGGAAAGTTCAGCGGCCGAATGATCCGCGGCTCCGCGTCGATCTCGCGCAGCAGCTCCTTCTTGTCCCAGGCATGGTTTCCCAGCGTGATCACATCGACCCCCGCCTTGAACAGATCGGTGGCTATAGCAGAGGAGAGCCCAAAGCCATGTGAGGCGTTTTCGCCATTTACCACCACGACATCGAGCTTCAGGGTTTCACGCCACGCTGGCAGACACGCCATGACCGCCTCACGGCCCGAACGCCCCACAATATCCCCAAGAAAAAGTAGTCTCACCCTGCTCTGCCTTCCCCGGCCTGTTGTCTGATAATTTCCTGCTCCGTCACGATCCGGTCGAGGGGCTCGTCATGCGCGCCCACGGGCACCGAAGCCACTTCCTGCCATGACAGCGCAAAGCCGAACGCCCTGCATTTCAGCGCGTCGAGAGTACGGTCGTAATACCCCCCGCCATAACCAAGGCGATTGAATGTCCGATCAAACGCCAGCAGCGGCACCAGCACGAGATCAGGGCGATCGTAATCGCCATCGGGATGGTAGGTTCCAAAGCGCCCCATCACCATCTCGCAATCCGGCCTCCACCGTCGAAACAGCAGAGGCTCTCCCTTGGGCGTTGTCTCAGGCAGCAGCACATGCCGCCCGGCGTTGAAGAGCAGATGGCACAAAGCGCGCAGGTCCGCCTCACCAGGGAGGGGCCAGACGCAACCGATCTGGCCCAGGTCTGGCTCAGCCAGAATCTGCATGGCGAGATTATTGTTGAGGGCCGTGTTTTCAGCGGGGGAGATGGGGCGTTCGATCCGGCGCTGTCGCATGATGCGGCGCAGATCCTGCTTTTCCCGATCGATATTCATGTGTGGAACCACCATGGCCGTCGGTCTTTCAGCCCTCCCGGACCTGCTCACGCAGGTGGGCGCCAGATATCATGACCACGATCACGACAGAGCCAGCTCCCTAAGGAAGTGCTTATCGGCCCAGGGGTTGAGTTGCCTGACGTACCGGGCAGTCCCACCCGACACTAACTAGGCACTCTCCAGCTCGGCTGCAATGCCTTCGGCCCGCTCCGCCAGCAAATTAAGCTTCTGCTCGCGCGATTCATTCTCGGCGATGATGCGCTCGGCACGCTGGACGCGCTCATTCGTGGTGGTTGGCAGAATTTCCTTGGCCAGGTCATGCAGTTCATCCGCCATGAACAGCGCCGCCATGACGAGCGTCCATGACTCGCCACCCTGCGTGCCAAGCCCGCGCACACGATCGATACGCCGCTCAACCTGCCTGGCCAGATCCTGAAGATAGCGTTCCTCGCCATCCTTGCAGCCAATTGTATAGGAATAGCCGTTAAGTCGAATGGAAACCTGTGCCATGATCAGACAGCCTCCTCATCAGCCAGATACTCGATCATGTCCCGTACCCGCAGCCGAAGCGCTTCGATATTGGCCGCAAGAGGCTGCCAGTCCATGGGCTCAGGCGCGTTCGCCTGCGGATGATGCAGAGCATAGGCGATGCGATCGAGTGCCTGCTCGATCCGATCCTCAGGTCTTGCCTTTCCTGTGGCGCTATCGGTCTGATCCGTCAAAATGGCCTCATCATCCACACCGGGTTTCCGCTTGTGCTAGAGAAGCTCTCATAATGTCACAAGGTCAAGCATGAAGCCGGTGCAACACCTCCCCCGTAGGATTGTCGCTCTCTCGGATGACTCGCTCTTCCCGCTGCTTAGCCAGTCGGGTTTCAGCGTCCCCTATGCAGTCATATCCGGTGAGGGGCTTGGGCCCATCATGGGGTTTCCGTGGTGGTGCGCCCTGACCGAAGGCCTTACCGTACCCACGATTTTCGATGCTGGTTACGCCGCCTCACTCGCTGCCTGCGCCCTGCGGGAGGGACAGAAATGGGTGGTATGCACGGCAGATGCCCCCTCTATCGAGACCGTGTGCGATATTGCACGGCAGTGCGGTGGCCATCTTTTGACAACACGCCCCGCTGCACTCGCTCTTGGCAGGCCGCCTTATAACGCTTACCGGATTGGACAGCTTCACCAATATCTCGCGCCAGAGTCCTGAGCGCCCTATCGGACGGATTGCCACCATGCTGCCTTGCGAACTCTATCTGGTCACAATGCCGGATTTCGACCCGTCACGTGAGCTGGCCGATCTGGCGAAAGTGCTTGAACGCTGGACCCCCGCCGCCCTGCGTCTTTCCACAACCGATGAGACCCGTGCCAGAAGCTGTGTGCATGCCATTCGCGAGACCGTGCAGGCCAGCGGCACGGCCCTGATCCTGACAGACCTTCCGGCTTTGGCGCATGAACTGGGTTGCGACGGCGTGCACCTTACCAGTAGCCCGGCCCAATGCCTGACAGCCCGTGAAGAGCTGGGGCGCGACCTGCAACTCGGCGTCTATTGTGGCACAAGCCGTGACGAGGCCATGAGCGCAGGCGAACTAGGCGCTGACTATATCGCCATAGCCCCCAATGCGCCTGATCTGGCTGCATGGTGGTCACAGATGATGGAATTGCCGGTCATCGCCGAGGACATTGAGACAAAGGAACAGGCAATCGCCATGTTCAAGGCCAATGTCGATTTTCTCGCCGTCCCTCTCAGCTTCGTCGATGCCGACGAAGCCGGGGCAAGGCTGAGCGATATCGTCAGCCGCGCGGCGGAAGAATATCCTGGGTGATATAGAGCGTCCCGTTGGACTGCGGGGCGCCATTAAGCCAGATTCTGGCGACACGACCGGTCATATTCACCAGCGTGAATTGCCCGCTCGACGCGTCGCGCTGCACGGTGAGCGCATCTCCGCCAAGTGTCTTCAGCGCGATGCGGTCACTCTTCAGACGTTTCATCGTGGCATTCAGTCTGGCTGGTGACCAGTTGCCCCGTACGATCGTGTAACCAAGTATCTGTCGCAGGGTCGTCGCGTTTTGCGGGTTCATCAACCCACCCGGCACCTGCGCTGCATAGCGTTCAAAGGGCTCGTTGGGGATGGCGAACACCGTAAAGGGACCGTTCCGGCCCAATCGGGCGAACATGGCCGATTGACGCAGGGCTTTGCGATAATCAGCCAGTTCCAGAGACGCCGATATGTTGTCCAGCAGCGGCCTGTCGCTGAACGAGAAAGTCGGGGGTTCCTGATAGGCAACCGGGCTCGACGTCTCGCTCTTGGTCGAGGCGTGGTACATGTGACTGCTGCTCACAGCCGGCATCTGCACAGCGGAGAGTGAACCCTTGATATACAGAGGGTCCTGGGCAGCCCTGCTCTCGCACCCGGCCAGAGCAAGAGCCACCACTGCCCCGCCCAACACTCGTGTTCTTATTGTTCTTGTTCTAGTCGGCAACATAAGGTTCAGCATCCATCTCCACGCATGGTCCAGCCGACCACACGACTATTGGTTAGCTCGAAAGTCGTCTGACAGGTCGTATTGTAATAGCT
>NZ_AYXS01000034.1:0-3867 GCF_000505765.1 Asaia sp. SF2.1
GCACGAATACCGCCATCAGCGCGACCCAAACACAGGATAATCAAATCCTCGGTACAGATGGCCTCCGGTCTTGTTTCCGCGAAATATCTCATGACAAAGTATTAAACCCGGATGGGGCCATAGAGAGGGCTCACGTTCATGCAGCGTCGAGATGTTCTTGCAGTCATTCCGTTTGTGACAGGGTTTAGTATGGTTTCTGATGCTGCGGCGGCCGAACCCAAAGTGCCGATCGTTCTGGTGCACGGTCTGCATTGTGGTGGCTGGATCTGGCGTTATGTAGCGCCTTTTCTGCAGCATGCGGGTCATCAGGTCATCACACCAACTCTGACCGGGACAGGCGATCGGGCGCATCTTCTCTCACGTGAGATTACACTTGAGACGCATATCGAGGATATGCTGAGTGTTATCGACATGCTCGATCTGCCGCGTTTTGCGCTCGTGGGGCACTCTTATGGCGGAATGGTAGTTAGCTGCGTGGCTGACCGGATGAGGGATCGTATTGCGAAGCTCATCTATCTGGATGCCCTTATCGCACAACCGGGACTCTCTGCCTTTGATATTCTACCGAAGGGAATGGCAGCGATACGGCGCGAGCGCGCCCGTGTCGGTGGGGCAGATGTTGCCTTTCCAGTACCCCCTGAAAATGCTGTGTTTCTGCCTGATGCTGATCGAAAAGCGTGGTTCATGCGGCATCTGCGCCCTCATCCCGTAGGCACTTATGAGACGCCAGCACGCCTGGAGCAGCCAGCCGGAACGGGGCTGTCTGTTACCTATATTGCCTATGAAAATCCGGCTTTAGGGTCGATCGAGCCCAGCCGCGCCTATGCGAGAGCGCAGTCGGGTTGGCACTATCACACCGAAGCCGTACCGCATGATGCCGAAATCGTTTTTCCAGAGAGGGTTGCCTCTCTGATCATGGACGCGCTCTGAACCGCCGCAGCGACTGGTTTATCCCTGCGACGGACTCATTGTCAGACCTGCGCCATGAGCGCAGCGTTGCCACCTGCGGCGGTGGTGTTGGTGCTGCAGGCATATTCGAGCACCAGCCATTCGAGAGGATAGCTGCCTGACGCGTCAGGCCCATGAAGGGAGACGATCTGGCCTTTGCGGGAGGCGAGATTCTGGAGCAGGTCCGCTGTGAACGATGAATCGCCATTGCCCAGCGCGACATCGATGAGCGTATTGTCTTGCAAGGGGAACACTGCAGCTTCCAGGCCGGGGGGGCGTTCTGGCAGCGCGCGCAGCAGCGCCAAAGGAATGGCGCAGCGATTGCCTGCAGCCAATGCCGCCAGAATTTGAGCACATAAATCTGCCGTTGTAGGGCCTGCACAAAACACCGTGCCTCGGGGGGCGAGGGAGTATGTGTTGGTTTCACCCACGGGGCCAGTGAGCGAGAGGGATGTGCCGAGAGGGGTGTTGTCGCAGGCGGGGAGCGTTATCGTGGGAAGCGTCGTGGCGACCCAGTCAGCGAAGAGCTTGGCTTCGACGGGAAGGTTGTGCAGGAAGGCCGGCGAGAGTGCCGGACGCTCTGCGAGCAGTCGACGCAGATAGAGAGGGCCACCTGCTTTGGGGCCTGTGCCTGAGAGGCCGTGACCACCGAAGGGCTGCACACCCACGACGGCCCCGACCAGATTGCGGTTGATATAGATATTCCCCGCATGGCTCTGCGTTTTCAGGGTTTCTATCGTATCATCGATACGCGAATGAACACCGAAGGTCAGAGCGTATCCCGTGCTATTGATGGCGGCCATGACGTCAGGCAGGGTCTCACGTTTGTAACGCAGGATATGCAGGACGGGGCCAAAGACCTCCCTCTCCAGATCAGAGACCGTGCCGATCTCGATAAGGGTGGGGGGGACAAAGGTGCCGCTCTGTGCTTCGGGGGTAGCGGTTGTCTGGTAGATGTCATGTCCTTTTGCCCGGAACGCGTCGATATGCGCCGAGATCATGGCGTGAGCCTCTGCGCTGATCACCGGTCCGATATCGGTCTCCGGCTTTTCTGGCGTACCAGTCCGCAGCTCCTGCATGGCACCCTCGAGCATGGTCAGCAGGCGGTCTGCACTTTCTTCCTGAACGCAGAGCAGACGCAGGGCGCTGCATCGCTGGCCAGCGCTGTCAAAAGCCGAGGCCAGTACATCGGTCACGACCTGTTCTGTCAGGGCCGAGCTGTCGACAATAAGCGCGTTCTGTCCGCCAGTCTCGGCGATGAAGGGAATGGATGCCCCATCCGGGTTGAGGCGATCTGCGAGCTGCTTCTGGATCAGGCGGGCGACATCGGTCGATCCGGTAAAGAGCACGGCGCGTATTCCCGGAGCGGCGACGAGTTGTGCGCCCGCGCGACCATCGCCCGGAATGAGCTGGATGACATCCTGCGGTATGCCGGATGCATGCATCAGACGGACAGCTTCCTGTGCGATGAGGGGGGTCTCTTCGGCAGGTTTGGCCAGCACGGTATTGCCAACGGCCAGAGCGGCGGCAACCTGCCCGACAAAAATGGCCAGCGGGAAATTCCATGGGCTGATGCAGGCCACGGGCCCCAAGGGCTGGGCAGCAGAGCCAAGATGGCGTGTCTGGGCAGCGTAATAACGCAGAAAATCGACGGCTTCGCGTATCTCGGCCACAGCATTGGCCAGTGTCTTGCCGGCTTCACGTATGATGAGGGCCATGAGGCGCGGTGTTTCGGTTTCCAGCGCCTCGGCTGTCTTTTCCAGAAGGGCTGCGCGCTGCACGGGGCCTGTGTCGCGCCAGCCGGGGAAGGCGCTTGCCGCGCGTGTCAGGGCCTCGTCAATGGCTTGCGGGGAGAGAAAGGCAATATGGCCGACGATCTCCGTGGTGCTGGCAGGGTTGATGATGGCTTCGCCTTCGGAAGCGACCGGAGCCGGTGTGGCCGTGAAGACCGCGGCAAGGTCGCGCAAGGTGTTCTCGTCAGACAGGTCGAGACCGCGGGAATTCTGCCGCTCGGTACCATACAGGGCGGGAGGCAGGGCGACGGTAAAGCGGGAGGTTTCCTGTTCTGCCAGGGTAACAGGGCTTGTGATCAGCGCCTCGACTGGAATCGCCGGATCCTGGATGCGGTTGATGAAGGAAGAGTTGGCCCCGTTTTCGAGGAGGCGCCGGACAAGATAGGCCAGAAGTGTCTCATGCGTGCCAACCGGCGCGTAGATGCGTACCGGGCGATCGAGCTTCTGAGGGCCGACGACTTCATTATACAGCCCTTCGCCCATGCCATGCAGGCACTGGAACTCGTATTTCTCGATGGAAAATTCTGGCCCGGCATAGGCGTATATGCTGGCGAGCGTCTGGGCGTTGTGCGTGGCAAATTGTGGGAAGATGGCCTCGGGTGCATCCAGCAGTTTTCTGGCGCAGGCGAGGTAAGCAATATCGGTGTGAATCTTGCGCGTGTAGACCGGGAAATCGCTTTGCCCATCGGTCTGGGCACGCTTGATTTCGCTGTCCCAGTACGCACCCTTGACCAGTCGGACCATGAGCCGGTGGCCGCTGCGGCGGGCGAGGTCGATCACCCAGTCCAGCACGAAGGGCGCGCGCTTCTGATAAGCCTGAACGACGAAGCCGATGCCTTTCCAGTCTTTCAGGGCTTCATCCGCACAGAGGGCTTCGAGCAGATCGAGAGAGAGTTCGAGGCGATCGGCCTCCTCGGCGTCGATATTGAAGCCAATGTCATAGGCGCAGGCGAGGTGGGCCAGTTTCGTGACGCTTGGCAGAAGCTCCGCCATGACGCGATCGCGCTGAAGGCGGGTATAGCGTGGGTGCAGGGCGGATAGTTTGATGGAGATGCCTGGGCCACGATAGACGCCCAGACCATTGGAAGCCTTGCCGATTGCATGAATGGCGGTTTCATAGTCGCGG
>NZ_AYXS01000034.1:3966-14730 GCF_000505765.1 Asaia sp. SF2.1
AGCCTTTTTCTTCCAGCTTGCGCCCGTTTTTGAGGGCCTCGGTGATGGTCTGTCCGGTGACGAACTGCTCACCCATCAGGCGCATGGCCATATCGACACCGCGACGGATGACAGGCTCGCCGCAGCGCTTGAGCAGGGTGTCGAGTGTCTGCGGCAGGCGTCTGGCTTGTGTGGTTGAAAGAAAACCACCCGAGACGATCAGCCCCCAGGTGGCGGCGTTGACGAAAAGAGGCGTTCCCTTGCGGATATGGCCCTGCCAGTGGCCCTTGGCGATCTTATCGCGAATCAAGGCGTCGCGTGTTGCTGTATCGGGGATGCGCAGCAGGGCCTCGGCGAGGCACATCAGGGCGACGCCTTCCTGCGAGGACAGGTCATATTCCCTGATGAGACCCTGCACGAGCCCAGGAGTGCCATTGCGGCGCAGCGCCTCGACCAGTTTGCGAGCCGTGGCGCGCGAAGCAGCTTCCTGTGCAGGCGTAAGTGTTGCCTCAATGGACAATGCTGCCACGCGTTCGGGCTCTGGGGCACGCGTATGGTCGGTGATTGCCTGACGCAAGGCGGAACGTTCGGGAGCGATCGTGCGGAAGGCGGCAAAGGGTGCGTTCATCACAGGCCATATCGTTGCTGGTTGTTTATGATCCCTTATGGTGATTTGCACCAAATGAGTTATGGAAGAATGGGGATGGGGCCGTATATTATTCTCCTTTAGGGAATTTTACCGAATATCATTTTGGGGGTGGTGGTGGCATCGGATGAGATTGATCGCAGGATTCTGAGAATCCTCCAGAAGGAAGGCCGTATGACCAATGTGGAGCTCGCCAGGCTGGTGAACCTCAGCCCTGCTGCGACGCTTGAGCGCGTCCGCAAGCTCGAACATTCCGGGGTGATCAGGAATTACATGGCGCGTCTGGACCCCGAGACCGTCAATCTTGGATTGCTGGTTTTCGTGCAGGTGACGCTGGATCGCACAAGTGCCGATATTTTCGACTCATTTGCGAAAGCCGTGCGGGCCATACCGCAAGTGAGTGAATGTTACATGGTGGCGGGTGGGTTCGATTATCTGGTGAAGGCACGGGTGCGGGACATGAATGCGTATCGTGCCTTTCTGGGCAAGACGCTTACACGTCTGCCCGGCGTGAGGCAGACACACACCTATACAGTTATGGAGGAGGTAAAGGCGGACCTTGAACTTCCGATTTGACGGAAGCGTAGTCAGTCCAGGCAGGCAACACCCTGATGCAGGTCGAAAGAGAGCTTCGCGCCTTCGAGGGCGGACATGGTCAGGACCGGAGGTTTTGTGGAATCCCCGACCCGATAGCGTATGCGGGCCTGCACATTGTGATGATCCAGGCGCAGGGCGGTGCTGCGCAGGATCGCATTTTCACGGATCATGCCGGTAGCGGTCTCGAATTTCTGCGTGGCCTTTATACCGGCTTGAGTGGTGAGCGTGGAACGCTGGATGACGAGCGGCTCAGGGGAGTTGTCTCCTGTCATCAGGGCAGCCATGCGATGCTGGCCGTCATAGGAGACAGGAAGAAGGAACGCTGCATCGAGTCCCCCGACATCCGATTGAAGCGTAGCATGACGATGACAGGAAAACGGAGCATCCGGGCCGAAACTCATGCCGTGATCCGTCATGACAACATGGATCAGCACGCCGAGCGACTGGAGGCCAATAACGGCATGGCTGGTTTTTGCGACGATCATGAGTTGATTGCGAAAGACTGTATGACCAAGAGTCAGGCTCGGGACCTGCACGAGGTCGGCTTTTTCGGCCTGTATCGTATCGTCACGCAGTGATGAGACAGTACCGACTACCGGCCAGTGATGACTGCGCTGCATAGCCTGCGGTACAGCGCCCAGGACACTGCCTGTGTTGATGATTGCATGGACCGGACTCCCGTCCAGATCGATCATTGTGCCAGCCGTTGCAGTTGTCACACCATCGATCAGTGTCTGGAATGGATTGAAAGAGACCTGATCGCTGCGTGGCCCTTTGACCTCGATCGGGAGGATGCCTGACTCCGGAACTGTTAGCGTGACCTGATCGAGGTCCGTGAGAACAAGGCCGGGTTTGTCGTAATAGGCAATGAGGGGCGCACGAAAGGCGCGGTCGATAAAGAGTTTTCCGCCCGCCCATGCGGGGAGGCGGTTTTCCAGAAGCAGATCGCCAGTCAGGAATGTGGCCAGCATGAAATTGAACGGGTTAACGCTTTGGGCCGGGTTGCTCCACGGTGCTGCACGGCGCAAAGCGTCCTGGATAATGTGATCGGCCCGGAAGAGGTCACCCTGCGTCCGGCCCATGGCGGCATCGCACAGGGCGAGCAACATCACATTGAAAGCCGGTTCAGGCCCAGGAGCTTTTTCGAGGGACTTTCTTATTGCGATTAGTCGGCCGGTATCTCCTGCTTCAAGAGCGGAGAGAATACCTCGGGTATCGCTTGCGGTGAGTGTCGTCCTGCCTCGCCTGTCGATGCTCAGCAGGTCTGGCTCGAAGAAATGAACCGGCCCTTTTGCCGTACCTGGTGGTGAGTGATCAGCGTGGGCGGTGTAAGCAGGAAAGAGCAGAGGCGCCGCAATTATGGTCGTGAGAAGAAGTAGTCGAGACAGGCACATGTTCAGGAATCCCGTTTAGACGCATGAGTGAGGCGGGTTGCGAAGCGGTAGAACAGGATGTCGGCCGCGTCCGGTCTTTCAGGGTTTGCCAAGGGGAGGCGTTTTCCCCCTGCCTTCTGCCAGGGGGAATGATTGTTTAGCGCAGGCAGGCCATGCTCTCGGGCAGGTCAAGGGAGAAACTCAGCGTCTTGAGAGCTGCCATTGAGATAACAGGCCGGTCGGCCGGGTCGCCGATCTGGTATCTCACGCTCGAGCGCAGGCTTTTCCCGGCGACTTCGATAGTGTCGGTTTGCGTGAACGTCTCATGGGCTCGTTGACCATAGGCTGTGCCGAGATATTCCGTTCTGCTGCGATGCGCCATTTTACCGGAGAAGCTGGTGATGTTGACAGTCAGGAGATCGGGAGCATTGTCTTCAGTCCCGATAATTGCCTGTGTATCGCCTCGGGCGTAGGATACGGGAAACAGAAGAAACATGTTGACCCCTGATCTGAAGCTACTGACGACAGGCCTCAGATTGCAGGAAATCGGTGCTGAGGACCCAAAGCTGAGGCGACGGCTGGTCATCGTCAGGTGACGCAGACGGCTCAGTTGTTGCAGCCCGATCAGCACCGTCTCCGAATGGGTTACCGTCATGATCTGGTTTGTCAGGACAGTCTGTCCGATCTTGATGGAGGGGATGAGAACGACTGCCTCAGTGCGTGGGTCGGGTGATAAATCCTTGCTTCCAGCCAGACGGCCAATGACAAGCCAGTGATGATCCCGTTGCAAGGAAAACGGGACGGAGCCGATCACGGTCGCGGTGCCGAAAGTGGCTGTCGCAGGCGAGCCATCAATCAGTACGGTTGCCTTTGCTGAAATTGCAGTCTGATCCTCGAACTGGCTCTCGGACGGGTCCAGATCAACAGAATCCGATGGTGGCCTTTCAAGGGTCGAATCTGGAGTTGCACGGGCCGGTACGGAAAGCTTGAGGAAGTCCATATTCCGAAATTCGAGGTCAGGAATATTATAGTAGGCTCTGACAGGCGCATAGAAGCCGGTTTGAAGGTTCTCTGTTTCCTCGGCCCAGTCACGGACGCGGCCCATCAACATCAGATTGCCGATATGGATGTTGCGCAGCATGATCTGGATGGGATTGATCGTCTGGGAAAGGTCCCCGAATTTCCCGGCCTCATGAAGAGCTTGCAGGATGATATTGGATGAATGGGCGAAATCGCCGTCTACGCGCGCCATTGCGGCATCACACAGCGCGATCATCATCTTGCGTATCGACGGGGCATTTTGCGCTGAGGCGACTACCGCGCGGAGACTTTCAAGGCGGGATCTGTCGCCTGCTTCCATCGCGTCATTGATTCCATGGCTGTCGCGGATGCTGATATAGGCAGTGTTTGTCTGATTATCCCGGAAGATCAGATCCCGATCAAAACCGAGAATAGCCGGGCCCGGCGGGAGAGACGTGGCGGCGGCTGCGTAATCAGCCGACCCCCATAGAAATAGAGCTAACATCGGGGCAACACGCCGTATATAACGCAAGATAATGGCCCCAACAGGGAGTTCTCGTTTGTTTTCTTGCAGTCTATACGTCATGTTTTACTATGAATATGCGTATTCAGAGGACTAGCCGATAGAGGGTGTGAATATGTGACGCAATTGTCACGATTCATCGGACTCTTGTCGGCGCAGAAGTGCCCCAAAGACGCAGACTTGTGCTGCACGAGGTTTCGCAATTCGCCGCAATAGGGCGCTTTGCCGATAACACTTTTTTTATGGGGAGTGGTGAACCGGGTGGGACTCGAACCCACGACCATTCGATTAAAAGTCGAATGCTCTACCGGCTGAGCTACCGGTTCACGTGAGGCGTCTGGCTACAATATGAGCCAGAGGCCGTCAACCGACTGAATCGGGCTCAGTCGGTTTTCATGCGGCTTTTAAAGCCGTCACGTCCTTGATTCAGGCTTCAGGACGCATGGAGATGATGGCATCGGGGTCCTTGACCATGCCCGAGGCGCCAGCGCCGCGCTTGACCTGGTCGATATGCTCCATACCCGACACGACCTGACCGGCGATGGTGTACTGGCCATCAAGCGAGGGGGTGGGCTGGAACATGATGAAGAACTGGCTGTTGGCCGAGTTCGGGTTCATGGTACGGGCCATGCCCAGCGTGCCACGCTCGAACTTCGCTTCACGGGTGAATTCGGCCTTCAGGTCGGGCAGGTCGCTGCCGCCCGAACCGGTACCTGTCGGATCGCCGCCCTGTGCCATGAAGCCCTCGATGACGCGATGGAACTTCACGCCGTCATAAAAGCCCTGCTCGGAAAGGGTGCGCAGGCGCTCTGAAGCGAGGGGGGCGAGGTCGGGACGGAGTTCGATCACGACATCGCCGGTCTTGAGCTTCATGACGAGGCGGTTATTGGTCTCGGACATTGACTTCTATCCTTGTGTTTGCGGAGCCTGAAAAGGCCACGCGGCCTATGTCGGCCTCTTTCCCGCTTTCGACAAGAGAAGACGGGCGATATTCGCGGGAACGTACGGGTTTATATCCCCTCCGAAGGCCAGAAGCTCGCGCACGATGCGCGAGGCAACGAGCCGGTGTTCTTCCCGGGCGGTCAGGAACATCGTTTCGAGCTCGGGAGCGAGTTGTCGATTGATGGCCGCCATCTGGCTCTCTGTTTCGAAATCGGCCGAGGAACGCAGACCGCGAATGACGCAATGGGCACCCTCCTTGCGGGCGGCCTCAATCATGAGCGTGTCAAACCCGACAACCCGAAGGGTCTTTCCACCGGGGCACAGAGGCATAAGCGTCTGTTCGATGACGCTGCAGCGCTCATCCAGAGAGAGTAGCGGGCGTTTGGCGGCGCTGAGCGCTACGCCCACGACCAGCTCATCGAATTGTGCGAGCGCGCGAAGCGTTATGTCGCGATGACCAATCGTGAAGGGGTCGAACGTGCCGGGATAGAACCCGACACGTCTGCCGCCGGGAGGGAACTCAGCCTGCACTGTCTTCAGGCGCGGCTGGGCTTTCAGGGGGTTCAGGCGCGGAGTCGGATGTTGCGACGGCGTCGGATTCCTCGAGAGAGGTCTCAGCGTCATCAGCCTCGGTGCCTTCGGATTCGGCAACCGGGAAGATGCTGGTTACGCGCTCCTCTCCCCCGACGCGGAACAGGGTGACGCCGCTGGCCTGTCGGGCCATGACGCGCACCTGCGAAACGGGGACGCGGATGAGGCGCCCCACATCGGTGACCATCATGACGTCGGTGCCGTCGAGTGTGGGCAGGGTCGCAACGACCTCGCGACCGCGCTTGGGATTGGTGAGGGTCATGTTGGCAATGCCCTGGCCACCGCGACCGCTGACCCGATATTCGTATGCCGAGGAGCGGCGGCCAAAGCCGGCATCGGTGACGGTGAGCAGGATCTCTTCCTGCGCGGCGAGCTCGTCGAAGCGCTCCTGCGTCAGATCGCCGGCATCGACGGCTTCATCGGCGTCGTCAGAGGCGATCTCCTCGATCTCCTCCTCGGTGCCTGCGGCATTGGTTGCAGCTTCCGCGCGTCGCTTGGCGTTGGCCGCACGCAGATAGGCGGAGCGTTCCTCGACGCTGGCGTCGACATGGTTGAGGATGCAGAGCGAATTGACCTCATCGCCTGTGGCAAGACGGATACCGCGTACGCCCGAGCTGTCGCGTCCGGCGAAGACGCGCAGCGTATCATCGGTGATCTGGAAGCGGATGGAGCGGGCCTTGCGCGTGGCCAGGAAGACGTCCTGACCCTCGCGGCAGGTGGCAACACCGACAAGGCTGTCGCCCTCATCGAGCTTCATGGCGATCAGGCCGGAGGCGCGGATATTCTTAAAATCGCTCAGGCGATTGCGTCGGACATTGCCGCTGGCCGTCGCAAAGACGAGGTGCAGGTCTTCCCACTGCTCTTCTTCCTGCGGGAGAGCGAGAATGGCCGTGATCGAATCCGTGCCGAGGTCAGGCAGGAGATTGACCAAAGCGCGACCCTTGGCGGTGGGGGAGGCCTCTGGCAGGCGCCATACCTTCTCGCGATAGGCCTTGCCGCCCGATGAGAAGAACATGACCCATTGATGGGTGTGGGCGTTGAAGCTGTTGACGATGACATCGTCACCGCGACGCCCCGCGGCCGTACGGCCGCGGCCACCACGGTTCTGGGCGCGGAAGATTTCGAGTGGTGTGCGTTTGATGAAGCCGTCACGCGTGATGGTGACGACCATCTGGCCGGGCTCAATCAGGCTTTCATCCGACTGGTCGCCCAGCGCATCCGAAATTTCGGTCATGCGCGGCGTGGCGATTTCGGCGCGGGCCAGAAGCAGCTCGTGACGCATGACTTCCATGCGACGGACATGGCTGCCGATGATTTCGAGCAATTCGTTGATCTTGGTGGCGACCTCGCTCAGTTCGCCCTGGATCTTGTCACGCTCCAGACCGGTCAGACGCTGCAGGCGCAGTTCGAGAATACCGCGGGCCTGCACTTCAGTCAGGTGGACCTTGCCATCGACGATGACATTGCCTTCGTCATGGATCAGCTCGATGAGCGGCTGCACATCGGCGGCGTTCCAGGCGCGGGCCATCAGGGATTCGCGTGCGGTGGCGGCATCGGGGGCGCTGCGGATGAGAGCGATCACCTCATCGATATTGGCGACCGCGATGACGAGGCCGACCAGCAGATGCCCGCGATCACGCACCTTGTTCAGGTCAAAGCGCGACCGGCGCAGGATGACGTCTTCACGGAAGCGGATGAAGGCTTCCAGAACGTCCTTGAGCCCCATTGTGCGGGGCTTGCCGTCATCGAGGGCAAGGCAGTTGACGCTGAAGGAGGTCTGAAGCTGGGTGAAGCGATAGAGCTGGTTCAGCACGACTTCGGGCGTTGCGTCGCGCTTGAGCTCGATCACGATACGCATACCGGAGCGATCGCTCTCATCGCGGATATCGGAAATACCCTCGATTTCCTTGGCGCGGACGAGATCGGCGATCTTTTCCTGCAGCGTTGCCTTGTTCACCTGATAGGGAATTTCGGTGACGATGATCGCCTGACGATCCTTGCGGATATCTTCGATTTCGGCGCGGGCGCGCATGGGAACGGAGCCACGGCCCGTCTCGAAGGCCTGACGGATGCCACGGCGGCCCATGATAATGCCGCCCGTTGGGAAATCCGGGCCGGGGATGATCTTCATCAGATCATCGAGGGTGGCTTCGGGATTCTCGATAAGGGCAAGCGTCGCGTCGATGACTTCGCCGGGGTTGTGCGTCGGAATGTTGGTCGCCATGCCGACGGCGATGCCGGAGGCACCATTGACCAGAAGATTGGGGAAGGCGGCAGGCAGAACCTTGGGTTCGCTTTCGCTTTCGTCGTAGTTCGGCTGGAAATCGACCGTGTCGCGGTCGATATCGTCGAGCAGGAAGGACGCCGATTTGGCCAGGCGCGCTTCGGTGTAACGCATGGCAGCCGGGCTGTCGCCATCGACCGAACCGAAATTGCCCTGACCATCGATGAGACGGACGCGCATGGACCAGGACTGGGCCATGCGTACCATGGCGTCATAGATCGAGCTGTCGCCATGGGGGTGGTATTTACCCATGACATCACCGACCGCACGGGCCGATTTGCGATAGGGCTTGTCGGAGGTGAAGCCGCTCTCACGCATGGCGTAAAGGATGCGGCGATGGACCGGCTTGAGGCCGTCACGGACATCCGGCAACGCGCGCGAGACAATGACCGACATGGCATAGGCGAGGTAGGAGGAGCGCATTTCCTCCTCGATGGTCACCGGGATCTGGTCAAAGGGGGCGGCTGGCGGCGTCAGGTCGGTCAAGGCAGGTCCGTCTTGTTGATGTGTCGATCAGGGAGAGAGGCGTGGAAAGGGGCCGATCAGAACGGGATCTCGTCGTCCAGATCGCCACCCGGTGCGTCCCAGCCACCGCCGTTATTGCCACCCTGATTGCGCGAGGGAGACTGGCTCATGCCATTGCCACCGCTGCGAGCCGGGGCATTGCCGCCGCCATAGGAACGTGATGGGCCGCTTTCATAGCCGCCCCCCATGCCGCCACCGGACTCACCATCGCGGTTGTTGTCGAGCAGGGTGAGTTCACCACGGAACCGGTCAAGCACGATTTCGGTCGTATAGCGCTCCTGTCCGCCCTGATCGGTCCATTTGCGTGTCTGGAGCTGGCCTTCCACATAGACCTTGCGGCCCTTGCGCAGAAAACGTTCGGCGACATCGGCCAGACGCTCGTTGAAAATCACGACGCGGTGCCATTCGGTGCGCTCCTTGCGCTCGCCCGAGGCGCGGTCATTCCAGCTTTCGGAGGTGGCAACGGTCAGGTTGACGATCTTGGCACCGGACTGGGCATTGCGTGTTTCCGGGTCGCGGCCCAGATTTCCCACCAGAATGACTTTGTTTACACTTCCTGCCATGGCGACCGACCCTAAATACTGAAAATCGAGCCATCTTAGCCCAGCCCGACGCTGGCGTCACGCCTCGGGCGGCATTGCTGCCGACTTTAATCCTGTGGGGGGCAATCCTACATAGGTCTCGAAACGTTCTCGTCTTTCCGTCCCCAATCTGCCTTGCGTGGTGCTGATGTCTGATCTGCCGTACAACCAGTCCATTCGTGTGCGCGGTGCCCGCGTGCATAATCTGAAGAATATCGACGCCGATATTCCCAGGGACCAGCTGACGGTGATCACGGGGCTGTCAGGTTCCGGCAAGTCGTCGCTCGCTTTTGATACGATCTATGCCGAGGGGCAGCGGCGTTATGTCGAGAGCCTGTCGGCCTATGCGCGCCAGTTTCTGGAACTGATGGGCAAACCGGATGTGGACTCGATCGAAGGGCTGTCCCCTGCCATCTCGATCGAGCAGAAGACCACATCGAAAAACCCGCGTTCGACTGTCGGGACGATTACCGAAATTCATGACTACATGCGCCTACTCTGGGCGCGTGCCGGTGTGCCCTATTCGCCCGCCACAGGGCTGCCCATCGAGGCACAGACGGTCAGCCAGATGGTCGATCGTGTGATGGCGATGGAGGAGGGTACACGGCTGATGCTGCTGGCCCCTGTAATTCGCGATCGCAAGGGGGAGTATCGCAAGGAGCTGGCCGAGCTTCAGCGCAAGGGCTTCACGCGTGTGAAGGTCGATGGCGAGACCTATGAAATTGCAGAAGCCCCCCACCTGAACCGCAAGTTGCGTCATACGGTTGAGGTTGTCGTTGACCGCGTGGTGGTGAAGTCGGGTATCGAGACGCGTCTGGCTGACAGCTTCGAGACGGCGCTGAGCCTTGCCGATGGCGTTGCCTATGCCGAGCAGGTGCGTCGCGCCGGGGAAGAAGGCGCGAGCGAGCATATCGTGTTTTCGGCCAAGTTTGCCTGCCCGGTGAGTGGCTTTACGCTTGAGGAGATCGAGCCGCGCCTTTTCTCGTTCAATGCGCCGATGGGTGCCTGTCCGGTATGCGACGGGATAGGCACAGAGACGCATTTCGACGCGCGGCTGATCGTGCCTGACGAGAATCTGTCTCTTGCCGAAGGGGCGATTGCCCCTTGGCGCGATGCCAAGACGCCCTGGTACGACCAGACGCTGGAAGCGATGGCGCGTCATTTCAGGGAGAAGATGACAACGCCCTGGAAAAAGCTCGGTGAGCATTTTCGCCAGGCATTGCTTGAAGGAAGCGAGGACTCGGTTCTTTTTACCTACAAGGATGGCAAGCGGGCCTACGAACTCACCAAGCCTTTTGAAGGGGTGATGCGTAACCTGCAACGTCGTCTGGCCGAGACGGACAGCATGTGGGTACGTGAGGAAATGTCACGCTATCAGTCCGACGTCCCTTGTCATGCCTGCCATGGTGCGCGTCTGAAGCCTGAAGCGCTTTGCGTGCGTGTGAACCACCTGAATATCGCGCAGGCCTCCGATCTGACCATCCGGCGGGCGCTTGACTGGTTTGGGGGCGTCGAGGCGTCCCTGACGCCGCAGCGTGCCGAAATTGCGCGGCGTATCCTGCGTGAGATCCTCGACCGGTTGAGGTTTCTGGATGATGTGGGGCTCGATTATCTGACTCTTTCACGTGGTTCGGCCACACTGTCAGGTGGGGAGAGCCAGCGTATCCGGCTGGCAAGCCAGATCGGCTCGGGGTTGACCGGCG
>NZ_AYXS01000034.1:14788-14927 GCF_000505765.1 Asaia sp. SF2.1
TGCTTTATGTGCTCGACGAACCTTCTATCGGATTGCATCAGCGAGACAATGAGCGCCTGCTCGGGACACTCGACCGACTGAAGAAGCTCGGAAATACGGTCATCGTGGTCGAGCATGACGAGGACGCGATCCGGGCTGC
>NZ_AYXS01000034.1:15033-16089 GCF_000505765.1 Asaia sp. SF2.1
CGACTGGCTGATCGATATGGGGCCGGGGGCGGGTGCGCTGGGTGGCACAGTCGTGGCCTGTGGTCGCCCGGAGGAAGTGGCGCAGAACGAGAACAGCATCACAGGAGATTACCTCTCTGGCCGACGCGTGATCCCGGTACCGGAAAAGCGTCGTGTCTGCGACGGGGACCGCATGCTGACCCTTGTGGGGGCGTCCGGCAACAACCTGCATGACGTGACAGCGCGTTTCCCGCTGGGTTGCTTTGTGGCCGTTACCGGGGTGTCGGGTGGGGGTAAATCGACCCTCGTGGTCGATACACTTTACAAGGCGCTATCGCGTGAGCTGATGGGAGCTAATCAGTCGCCGTTGCCGTACAAGGCGCTTGAGGGATTGGAGCATCTCGACAAGATTATCGACATCGATCAGTCCCCTATCGGACGGACGCCGCGCTCCAATCCGGCAACCTATACAGATCTGTTTACGCCAATACGCGACTGGTTTGCCGAACTGCCGGAAGCCAAGGCGCGCGGGTACAAGCCGGGGCGTTTTTCATTCAACGTCAAGGGTGGGCGTTGCGAGGCATGCCAGGGTGATGGTGTGCTCAAGATCGAGATGCATTTTCTGCCCGACGTGTTCGTGACCTGCGATACCTGCAAGGGACAGCGCTATAATCGTGAGACGCTGGATGTGAAGTTCCGCGGTAAATCGATTGCCGATGTGCTGGCCATGACGGTGGATGAGGCTCTGCCCTTCTTCCATGCGGTGCCGCGTATTCGCGACAGGCTGGCAATCTTTCAGCAGGTGGGGCTTGGCTATGTCACGCTGGGCCAGCAGGCGACGACGCTCTCGGGTGGCGAGGCCCAGCGCGTCAAGCTGTCGAAGGAACTGGCGCGACGGGCGACGGGACGGACACTTTATATTCTGGATGAGCCCACGACAGGTTTGCACACCGAGGACGTGCGCAAATTGCTGGATGTGCTTCATGCGCTGGTGGATCAGGGGAATACCGTTCTCGTGATCGAACATAATCTGGACGTGATCAAAACGGCGGACTGGCTGATTGATATTGGCCCGGA
>NZ_AYXS01000034.1:16147-16266 GCF_000505765.1 Asaia sp. SF2.1
AGGCGGTGATGGTGGCGGACGGATCGTTGCCGAGGGGCCACCAGAGGTCATTGCAGCGACCGAAGGGAGCCACACCGGGCGTTTCCTCGGGCCGCTCCTGCCGCCTCGTGCCGTCGAGG
>NZ_AYXS01000034.1:16370-17912 GCF_000505765.1 Asaia sp. SF2.1
ACCATCATAGTGCCCTTTTGCGGGCGGATCACGCCGCGCGAGAGGCAAGAGAGCCTTGAGTCGATCAATGCCTGCCTGAACAATATAAGGGTCATGCCGTTTGAGGACCTGACAGACGGAGAGCGACGTACGGCGCGTATGGCTGTGGTCGCCAACCCGGATCCGGCTGATCTGTCCGACCTACCCATGCTTGAATGGGTGCAAAGTCTGTGGGCCGGGGTCGAGCGGCTGGTCGAGGAAATGCCGAACCCGGCGATACGCATTGTCAGGATGACTGATCCGCAGCTGGCGCTTACGATGTCAGAGGCGGTGCTGGCCTGGACGCTTTATCTGCATCGCGACATGCCGCTTTATCGCGAGCAGCAGACAAAGGCGCGCTGGTGTCAGCATCCGCTCGTCTTACCGCAGGACCGCCCTGTCGGTATTCTGGGCATGGGGAATCTGGGGCGAGCGGCTGCGCAGAGATTGAAGGAAAACGGCTTTCCCGTGATGGGCTGGAGCCGCACGCCGTGGGCAACGGCGGATATTCCCATGACATACGGTCCATCCGGGCTCGAAGCCCTGTTGAGGCAAAGTGCGATTGTTGTGGTCCTTCTGCCACTGACGCCGCAAACCCGTGGACTGCTTGATGACTGGCGTTTCGGGCAGATACGCGAGGGGGCATCACTCATCAATTTTGCCCGGGGTCCGATTATCGATCAGGCGGCGCTGGGTAGGGCGCTTGACCGTGGGCACCTGTCGCATGCTGTGCTTGATGTTTTCGAACGTGAGCCTCTGCCGAAGGACGACTGGTTGTGGAGTCATCCCAAGGTGACGGTACTGCCTCATATCTCTGCCCCGACCCAGACGGGGACGGCCTCGCAGCTTGTGGCGCGTAACCTTCAGGCGTTTTACGATCAGGGTGTTATCCCTGCCTGTGTCCAGCGCGATGTCGGGTACTGACAGGCGGGCCTGAACGTCAAAAAAATCTTATAGTGCCGTCGCTGCTGGTGGGCTCGCTGGCCGATGCCGGGGGCCGAGGGTCATTTGATCCTTGTGGATCAGACGGGTGGCACTATCCACGCATCTCCGGGACTTTCCCATCAGAGCAGCACGATGGGCGTCTTTCTGACCAGGACCGGACGGATATAGAGGCGGATTGAACGGCTCGGCGAGACATGGGCCGCGACAGGGACGGTGGGTCTTGCGTCTGATTTTGTGGATTGCGCTGGAATGGCAAGTCGTCAGAGTGAACCTGCCATCCAGACAAGGTGCTCCGGCGTTGTCGTGAGGCGGACAACGCCGAAGGTGGGCGGGGTTTACTGGTCGTACATCGGGCGAAGGGTTTTGCCCGTTGCGGCAGCAGGTGCCTGAGGGGCGGCACTGCTGAGATTTTCGAACTGCTCGGGGTGCTGCGAGATATTGACGCCGCCAACGGGCTGCGGGTGGTGCAGATCGTCATATTGCAGCGGTGTGATGGAGAGCGTCTGATCCATCGTGGGCAGGAGCTTCACGTTCCAGCCGCCGCCAAGGGCGCGGACCAGTCCGATATCAGCCTGGTAG
>NZ_AYXS01000034.1:17978-18125 GCF_000505765.1 Asaia sp. SF2.1
AGACGTGTTGCCACCTCGATTTGATGGATGCGGGTTTCCAGCGTCTGGACCTGGGCGAAGATGGCTTCAAGATATGTGCCTACACCGCCCTGATAGAGCGTCATGGTCATGTTCTGGGTCGCCAGGGTCGCGTCGACGGCTTTTTCG
>NZ_AYXS01000034.1:18198-19072 GCF_000505765.1 Asaia sp. SF2.1
AGCGTACGATTTTCCTGATCGAGGCGGCTGGTGCGTGACAAGCCGTCTTCCACTTCACGGAAGGAGTCCAGCACCTTGCTGCGGTAGTTGTCGCGTGTCTCGCGATAGGCCGACCAGGCATGCTGGAGTTCGGCGCGTCTCATGCCGCCCTCAAAAATGGGAAGCTCGAACGAGGCGCCGTAGGACCAGAGCGAATTGGCCAGATTGGCGAGATCGAAGCCGTTCTGGGCAAAGCCGCCACCCGCCTGAAGCGAGATGTGCGGGTAGAACGCAGCACGGGCGATGCCGATCTCGCGATTGGCCTGTGCCATCTCGCGTTCGGCGCTCGCGATGTCTGGGCGGCGCTGGAGCAGCTCGGACGGGACGCCGGCGGGAAGGCTGGGCTGATGGAAGCCCATGACCTGCGTCGGCGCGATATGAAACGACGAGGGCGAGGCATTGGTCAGGATGGCGATGGCGTGCTCGGTGACTTCACGGGCGGCCTGCACATCAAGCTCGGCGGCCTGCGTCGAGTAGAGCTGCGCCTGGGCACGGGCCACGTCGAGGCGTGGGGCAGCCTGGTTCAGCAACTGGTTCTGCGTGATCTGCAGAGCCTTCTGATAATAGCCGATCGACTGGTTGTAGATGGCGATCTGCGCATCATAGCCGCGCAACTGCACGTAGTCGGAAGCAAGTTCAGCCTGAAGGCTCAGCCGTGACATGGCAAAGTCGGCCGCTTTTTCCTGCGCGTACTGCTTCTGGGCGCGCACATGGTTGCGGATGGACGACCAGAAATCGGGCTCCCAGGAGGCCAGGCCGTGATATTCTTCATCCGTCTCGGTGATGTTGCCCTTGTAGCGGAACAGGCGGTCCTCGGACTGCTTGTTGTCAAAGG
>NZ_AYXS01000034.1:19194-27437 GCF_000505765.1 Asaia sp. SF2.1
CTGAATGAAGCGTTCGGCTGCGGCCTGCAGGTCAGCATTGGAGGTTGTGAGCGTCGCTTCCATCTGGTTGAGAAGCGGGTCGTTCAGCAATGTCCACCAATTTGTGGGTAGCGTGGCATCGGCCGGGGTGGCTGTGGCGAAGGGGCCCTGGCCGTGCCAGCTGGCTGGCACGACGAAGGTGGGCGGCTTGTAGGTTGGCGCGAGGTCACAGGCTGACAGACCGAAGGCTGTCAGAACCGTGCCGCAGGCCAGAGCCAGCTTCTTGATCTTGCTTGTGGTCATTCCGAGGCCCCGAATCCGGACTGGTTGTAGCCGCGCTGGGGTGTGGTGACGTTGACCTTGTCACCTTCCAGCAGGTCGGCTGGCGGGTTGGCGATAATGCGATCCTTGGGCGAGATGCCTGCCTGGATTTCGGTTGAGGTATCCGCCATGCGGCCTACGACGACGTTCTTGTAGTGGACCGTGTTGTCGTCATTCACGACGACGACCTGCATGCCTTTTTCCTCGAAGACGAGGGCGGAGGTCGGGACCTCGAAAAGGTGGGCCGTTTCGTTGTGGGCCTTGAGCTGGACCGAGGCGAAGGTGCCGGGCCAGAGAACCTCACCGGGGTTTTCCATGGTGAATTCCGAGGTCACGGTGCGGGTGTTCGGGTCATAGCCGCGTGCTGTGGTCAGGAAGCTCGCGCGGAACTTCTTGTCCTTGAACTGGGGCACGCTGACATCGGCGGTGATGTCGGGCTGGAGGATATAGGAGAACACTTCCGGCACGGACACGAAGAGGCGCAGCTTGTGCACGTCGGCCACGGTAAACAGCTCGGACGCTGCACCCGTGCTGTTGAGATTGCCGCCACCATCATGGACGTAATCGCCCACATTGATGCTGCGCGATGTCACGATGCCATCGAAGGGGGCCACGATGGTCTTGAACTTCTCGAGGGCCGCAAAGTGATCGACATTGCGCTGGGCGGCATCGACCTCGGCCTTGGCCGATTGCTCGTTGGCGTTCGACACAGAGACCGACTGGCCTGAAACCGATTGCGACTTGCCCATCGCGCGCCAGCGTTCGGCTGTGACGGCGGCAAGGTGGTACTTGGCGAGTACCGCATTTAGGTCCGCCTGAGCCTGGGCGTACTGCGCATCCAGCGCGGGTGCGTTGATTTCGGCCAGCGCATCGCCAGCCTTCACATGGGCGCCGTAATCCTTGAACCACATTTTCACATAGCCCGAGACCTGCGGGTAGATCGGGGCCTGATACCATGCATCGATATTGCCGGGGAGGGTGAGGGCCACCTTGTCAGGCGACTGGATGGGGTTCAGCACCGCGACATTCGGGATGGCGTTCTGCGCCGTTTCGGTGGCGAGGGCGTGATTGTGGTGGACGCGACCGACAACGAGGGCGCCGACCCAGAGCGCGAGGACGCATCCTCCCGCAACAGCGATGATCTTGGGGGAGGTGGCCATTAGACGGTTTCCTTCTGGCGGGCAGAGCGGTTGTGCAGGATCGCGTAGACGCAGGGCACGAAGAGCAGGGTGGAGATGGTAGCCACGATCAGGCCGCCGATGACGGCGCGACCAAGCGGCGCATTGGTGGAGTTTGAAGTGGCCATCGGGATCATACCGACGATCATGGCGAGCGCGGTCATGAGAACCGGACGGATACGACCGTACCCGGCCTCGATGGCAGCGCGCAGTGCATCGCCATGAACCTCGAGGCGCTCACGGGCAAAGGACACGACGAGGATCGAGTTGGCGGTGGCCGTACCCATGCACATGATGGCGCCGGTAAGGGCGGGAACCGACAGGCGGGTGCCGGTCAGGAACAGGGCCCAGGCAATACCACCCAATGCGCCGGGGAGGGCCGTGATGATGATGAACGGGTCCAGCCAGGACTGGAAGTTCACGACGATCAGCAGATAGATCAGCACGACGGAGACGCAGAGGCCGAAGACGAGCTGGACATAGGCACCATGCATGGTGGTGGCCTGACCATGAACATCGACCGCTGTTGTGCGCGGCAGGTTGGGGGCATCCTTGGCGATGGTGTCGTTTACGGCGTCGAGCACATTGCCCAGATCGGTGCCCTCGACGTTCACGTAGATGTCGATTTCTGACATCGAGTTGTAGTGCGAGACCTCGCCCGGTGTGCCGGTAGGCACGACATCGGCAATGGCGCCCAGAAGCTGCGTCTGGTCGTTGGGGTTGCCGTCACCCTTGTCGATGGGAACCGTGAGCAGGTCGTTCAGGTGAGTGAGCTGGTCCTGCGACGTGTAGACGTTGAGCGGGAAGGTCACGTTATCGACCGGATCGAGCCAGAACTGGGGATCGACCACGCCGGAACCCGCGAGGGTGAGCAGTTCGTTCGTAGCGAGATCGTTCTCGCTCAGACCGGTGGCCTGGCTGAAGGTACGGTTGCCATTCACCATGAGGGTGGGGGTGGACATCGTCTGCTGGATCACGACATCGGCCGTGCCCGGGATCTGGCGGATCTTGCCGATCAGGTGCTTGGCGTAATTGTAGTTATCAGAGACGCTGGGGCCGGAGAGCTGGATGTCGATCGGTGCGGCCGAACCGAAATTCAGGATCTTGTCGGTCAGGTCGGCGGGTTGGAAGGTGAACACTGTGCCGGGGAAGCGTGCCGAGAGATCCTTGCGGAGCAGGGCGCGGTAATCCCACACGGGTGATTCCTCATCCTTGAGCGCAATGGTCAGATCGCAATCCTGCGTGCCGATGGTCGGCGTGGGGATAAAGGCCTGGTTGTGCGGACCTTCAGGCAGGCCGCAATTGGAGATGATGTTCTCGACCTTGCCCGGCAGGAGCTGGTTGATGCGATTATCGACCAGCGCGGCGATGCGGCCTGCGACTTCGATACGGGTGCCGAGCGGGGCACGCATATGCATCTGCAGCGAGCCCGATTTGACTTCGGGGAAGAAGTCACGACCTGCGACGCCATAGAGACCCAGCGAAGCGATGGAGATCAACAGGAACACGCCGACAAACATGCCGCGACGGGCCACGCAGCGTGTCAGCAGCGTGTTGTAGCCTTCGCGGAGATTGTTGAAGCGATGCTCGAAGCCACGCTGGAAGCGGCCGAAAAAGCCCTTGGGCGCCGGGGCGTGGTCGTCATGGCCGTGGGCATGGTGGACCTGACCGGCGAGGAGGAACTTCGCCATGGTGGGCACAAGGGTACGCGAGAGGATGAAGGACGCGATCATGGCGAACATGATGGCGAGCGCCATGGGCATGAAGAGATAGCCCGCGACCCCGGACAGCTCGAAGAGCGGCAGCCACACGATGCAGATGCAGGTGGTGGAAACGAAGGTGGGGATGACGATCTGGTTGGCGGCGTCGATGATGGCGAGTTCGAGATCCTTGCCCATTTCGAGATGGGTATCGATGTTCTCGATCATCACGGTGGCGTCGTCGACGAGGATACCGACGGCGAGGGCAAGACCGCCAAGGGTCATGATGTTGATGGACTGACCCGCCCAGCCGAGCCCGATGATCGAGCAGAGAATGGCAAGCGGGATGGAGGTGGCGATGATGACGGTGGAACGCCACGAACCGAGGAACAGCAGCACCACGATGCCGGTCAGGATGGAGGCCGTGATCATTTCACGGACCACGTCCTTGATCTGTTCCTTCACCATGACCGAGGCATCGGCAAGGATGGAGACCTGAACGTCCGGGGGCAGGATGGCGCGCAGGCGTGGCAGAAGGGCCTTGGTGGCGGAGACCACGTCGAGCGTCGAGGCCGTACCACCCTTCTGGGTGATCATCTCGACGGCCTGACGACCCTTGACGAGCACAAGGTTGGTCTGGGGATGACCGCCGCGATACACATCGGCCACGTCACGGATATAGATGACGGCGTTGCCAACGCGCTTGACCGGGATGGCAGCAATGTCTTCCATCGATTCCGGCGCAGCGTTGGTCTGGACCATCCAATCCGTGGCGTCGATCTTCTGGTCGCCTGCAGGGAGAACGATGTTCTGTGCGGTAAGAGCTGCCTGAACATCCGCAGCCGAGAGGTGGTGGGCGCGAAGCTGTTCCTGATTGAGAGACACCATCACGAAGCTGTCCATGCCACCATAGGGATGGGCGACGACGGCGCCGGGAACGGTGGCAAGGAGCGGACGAACACGGATGACGCCGAGTTTGAACAGATCGGAAGGTGTCTGTTTCTCGGAGGTGATCTGAAGCGCGATGACAGGAACCTGTGAGGGATCGAGCGCGACGATCATCGGGGCCGGCACCTTGGGCGGCAGGCCGAGGAGAATCGTTTGTGAAATGGCTGTCACTTCTGCTTCAGCCGTACCGACAGGTGTGCCAGGCTGGAAGTAGATGTTGACGATCGAACGCCCGTAATAGGAATTCGATTCCATATGCTCGATGTTCTGCACAGTCGTCGTGACTGCCAGCTCGAAATTATAGGTGATTCGCCCGGCGAATTCGTTCGGCAGCAGACCGGGATAGGTCCAGATGACCGAAACGACAGGCACCTTGATCTCGGGGAACACGTCGGTTGGCGTCTTGAAGATCGACATGATTCCAAACATCAGAATCAGGATCGAAAAGACGACAAAGGTCAGGGGCCGCCTTAAGGCAGTTACGACGATGGCGTTCATGAATTCATGCGCTCTCTTCTCGTACGAAGGGAAGATGCCTTACGGCAGTTTATGTTGTTGCATTAATCTGAATTAACATTAAGAAAATGATAGCGTAGCGTTGACGCTGATCATTACTTATCCAGATTACTCATCTTCGGATCGTATAGGCGCTGACATAAAATGTCGCATAAATGTTGTTTTAGAGAATGGTTGCAGAACGCATCTGCACCGGTCTTGTGGCTTATCGCCATAATCTATTCTTGACTTTATGGCACAATGCCATTAATAAGACGTTAATCGTCCAGAAGTCAGTTCGGCTTCAAGGCGCAGCTGGTCGGTTGTTGCTGATCAAAACGCAAGGGCGCGAGGCGCAAGGAATGGTTGAGAACGCGTATGTTCTCGTTTTGTTCTTGCTGCGTCCCGCTTCAGGCGCTATGTCTGCGTACGAAGAAGGCTGTTTTCCGGATGTGCGATAAAAACGAGGACGCTAAGAATGGTCCTGATCTTGTTTCCTGGGCGCCTCTTGCATGTCGCAAGGCGTGCTTTTGTCCATGTGAGACGCCATGTCCTGCTGCTGGAGTACCAACTCTGGGTGCAGAGCCGCCAGGCGGAGAGCCATCTCTTCATCCGTGCGACCGTTCAGCACCCCTTTCAGGAGAAAGTCGGTCGAGACCCGTAAGCGATTGGAGAGAGACATGATGAGGAACACGCTTGGCGCGCGATCGCCCTTCTCAATCTTGTTCAGGGTCGAGGCATCCACGCCCAGTAGGCGCGCGCATTCGCTCTGATTGGGAAAGACGAGTTCTCTTGCCCAGGTGATACGACGCCCGATGGCGCGTTGAACGATCGCAAGCGAGTCGGGACGTTTGTTTTTGGCCATGAGGCATTCATAGCAATGGCTCATTGCCAAATCCAGAGGGGAATTATCAGTCATAAGCATGATTGAACTTATGGCATTTAGCCATATTTTGGGGTGAATCAGGTGGGTATCATGAAAATGTCCGCAGAAAAGCCCAGTCGGGCCACGACCGGTGCCGAACTGGCGAGAATGCTCATGAGCATGGATCGTCATGCGAGGGTGGGGCTCAGGCCAGAGCGCAAAAGGGGGCGTTCTTTAAATGGCGCATCATCCGGCCAAGACGTGAATAAGCCTATCTCCAAGCTGGTCGTGCGTGCATCGGAAATCACGCGATGCAGGGTGGTGGCCCTGGAGTATGACCGCGATGAGTCTGGAGCGCTGCCGGCAGGTCACAAGGTGAGTTGGGGCGCTTTGTGGCCCGAGGGTGAAGCGCCGGCTTATCACGAGGTTTGCGGGTATGGGGCGGCACGTCCGGTAATCTGAAGTGGTGCGAAGGTCAGGCTGAATTATGCGGCGTCTGGATATGGGGGGGCAGGATTGGGATGACGAAGAGCGAGGCGGATCGGGTTCGGGAAGAGAACATGCCAACGCCTGAGAGGATGTGTCGTCATCATTTCAGGAAGGAGGGTGAGGCGCTTCGGCTGTGGTCGACAGTGGCCTGGCTGTATAAGGCTGGCGATATCGGAGACGACGAGGTGGCGGCGGCGCAACGTTGGCGCGCAGAATATGACTACGCCGAGAGGGGGGTGGTCGAAGCGCAAGGGGAGCGGAGGGCCACGGAGAAAGGCGATATCCACACGTGGATGCTCGGACGGGGCAAGTGCGCAGCGCGGTTAAGACAGCTCCACATGCTCATGGGGGATAGCCTGCATAGCCGGATCGAGATGATGCTGATCAGGGAGATGAGTTTTCCTGATATGGCACGGTTGATTTTCCCTGAAGGGGCACGCGCGCAGGCGAGAACCAAGACCGCAGCACAATGTGCTCTCGCATTGGAATGGCTCTGTGGATATTATAATAATAAAAATATTGCAAAAATTCATAAAATATAGTATAAATAATACATGCTGAAATAATTAGATATGACAAATCCCGACATCAACGTCGGGGATGTGGTTGTGTGCAGAAATTACCTGTTTGTCGTTGTGCATACCGGTTTGGAAAATGCTGTTCTGAGCCCGGTGATTGCAGCTTCGGAATTGCGCCATCGCGCGGATCTGCCCTTGGGGTGGAGTGATATCGCAGAAGCGAACCTGCCCTCGGGCGATATGAGGGTAAGGGCAGTGCCTTGCCTTCGCAAAAAGGCAGGCCTCGTACGCTTGGGCTCTGTTCGTCCTGCCTGTGTCGCGTTGATCAGACAGCGCCTCAGGCATGAGATGGCAGAGAAAGACCGAGAAGGGATCGGATCCTTGGCGTCGCGCCGTCGATGTCATCTGTGATTGTGACGGTAGGGGTCAGCACAGCGTCATACCTGATGCTGCAGGCTACGAGGCGTATGCGATGCCATTATCAGGCTCATGGCAGGTCTCGATTTGGGATCCGGTATTATCATGAGCCGGGTTCGATATTGGCACGGACAGGTTTTTTTCGACGCACCACTCCTCAGGCTCAGGCAACGGAGTTGGAATGGACAGCAGAAGCGCCATCCGGGGGCGCCCCAGAGGCAAGGGCTTGCAAAGCGTCTTTCTCGATCATCTCAGAAAGAGCGCCAATGTTTCGGAGGCGGCACGTGCCGCGGGAATTGATCGCAAGACGGCCTATAACTGGCGCCGTGGCGATGAACTGTTTTGTGAGAAATGGAAGCAGGCACTGGAGGAGGCGACAGATCTTCTAGAGGCTGAGGCCAGGCGGAGAGCCATCCATGGCTACGAAGAGCCGGTGCTTTACGGGGGGCGGCTTGTTTGTGATGCCGAGGGTAATCCGGTGACGCGCAAACGCTACAGCGACGGGTTGCTGCGTATGCTTCTGCGGGCGCATCGCCCGGCGAGCTTCAGGGATGTGCCAAGAAAAGGTGACGAGCCCGAGCCGGAACTGACCCTGGGCGAGGGTGATGACACGCTCTGAGTCGCGTTTTGCGCTGACACCGGTTCAGGAAGAGGCCAATCGGCTGCTCGGGGGAAGGGCCCGCCACATATTTCTTCGCGGAGGATCGCGCTCGGGCAAGACATTTGTGTTGATCCGGGCGCTGGTTGTCAGGGCCTTGCGGGAGCCGCACTCGCGGCATGGCGTCTTCAGGCACCGCCAGAATGCACTGCGAGCCAGCATCATCCAAGATACGTTTCCGAAAGTGATGCAATGCTGCTTTCCGCAGCATCGGTACAAATGGGACGGGCAGAGCAACAGGATCCTGTTTCCCAACGGGTCGTCGATCCTCTTTGGGGGGCTGGATGACTCAGCGCGGACAGAGAAAATTCTCGGGCTGGAATTTGCGACGATCTATCTGAATGAAGCCAGTCAGATAAGCTATGGCGCGCGGAACATGTTGCTGACGCGTCTCGCACAGCGTTGTGGATTGATGCCGCGGGAATATATCGACGCCAATCCGCCTGCGACCGATCACTGGTTATACGCCGTTTTCGAGAGTGGCATCGAGCCACGGTCAGGGATGCGTCATGCGGACCCCTCGCTTTATGCCTCGATGGTCATGAACCCTGAGCAGAACCGGGCCAATCTTAGCGAGGCCTATCTGGGCCAGCTGGATGCACTGCCCGAACGCGATCGGAGGCGTTTTCTGCTGGGGGAGTATCAGACCGTTATCGAGGGTGCGCTTTGGCGGGG
>NZ_AYXS01000034.1:27550-30817 GCF_000505765.1 Asaia sp. SF2.1
AAGCGTGTCGTCGTGGCGATCGATCCTTCAGGGGCCTCCGGGCCCTCGGATCTGGGTGCGGACGAAATCGGTATTGTTGTGGCCGCCATCGACCACAATGGAATCGGGCATGTGCTGGAGGATTGCTCCACACGTGACACACCCATGGGGTGGGCACGTCGGGCCATACAGGCGGCAGCGCTCTGGCAGGCAGACAGGATTGTGGCGGAACGCAATTTTGGTGGGGCTCTGGTGGAAGCGACGCTCAGAAGCGTCGATCCCAGGGCTGCGCTCAGAATGGTGACGGCATCGCGTGGCAAGGCGGCGCGCGCCGAGCCTGTTGCGGCGCTCTATGAGCAGGGACGTGTGATCCATCATGGGCGCTTTGCGGCTCTTGAGTCGCAGCTTTGTCTTTTCTCGAACCGAGGCTTTGGCGGGGCAGCCTCGCCCGATCGCGCGGATGCGCTGATCTGGGCGCTGAGCGATCTGATGATCGAGCCTCAGGCAGTGCCGGGCCGTTGGCAGGACCGGGGGTGGTTCAGTCTTTCACGATAAGGGAGGTTACATGGATTGGGTGGCGCTTCAGGGACGATATGCCTCTCCTCCGGGTTTTTCTCCGAGGACACTGCGGCTTTTGGCCCTGCAAAGGGTTCTGGATGGAACGCAGTATGATGTTCTGCCCTATCCTTTTGCGACGGAGCGTAATGTGGCGGGGGAATATATCCCCCTCTCCCAGCGGAGACCCTCTGTACGGACCAATCTGTGCAGGACTGTGGTTGATGAAGCGGTCTCGCTTTTATTTGGCCATACGCATTGGCCGCTTGCTGTCTCAAGTGAAAAGGAGACGGCGGATGCCCTGAACCGTTTTGCCTGTGAGGCTGGTCTGGCGTCACTCATGACGCAGGCAGCAATACGTGGCTCGGTTGGGTCGGTGGCGCTTTGGATCGAGCTTGTGGGCTCCAGACCGACGCCTCGTGTGCTGGAAACAGCTTATCTGACGCCTGAATGGGGTCGTGCAGGCGCCTTGCTGCGTGTGACGGAGCGCTATGTCGTGACCGGGCAGGCATTGCGGCTGAGTGGTTATGCCATCGCGCCTGAACGTGCGGCCATGCGCTTCTGGTGGCACCGATGCTGGGACCGTGATTGCGTGCGGGTTTTTGTGCCCCATCCCGTCGATCAGGAGGGGGATGCGCCACTTGATGAAGAGCGGTCGCATCAGCACGGTTTTGGTGTGGTGCCGATTGTGTGGATCCGAAATTTTGGTGGGGGCGCTGCCGAGACTGAGGGGGAATGTAGCTTCGAGAAGGCGATCGATACGGTCATCGAAGCCGATTATCTGCTTTCGCAAGCCGGGCGGGGACTGAAATACGGCTCCGATCCGACGCTCGTGCTCAAGACGCCCGACATACCTGAGGGCATGGCACGACAGGGAGGGGCGGCCTCCGCCCTGACCCTGCCGCCTGAAGGCGATGCCAAGCTGCTGGAAATCAATGGCGCTGCTGCCGGTGCGGTTCTGGCGCATTACCGTGAATTGCGTCAGCTGGTGTTGGAGCAGTTGCACGGTAACCGTATGCACGGCGACCGTCTTGGAGCTCCACAATCCGGCCGCGCCATGGAGCTGATGTGTCAGCCCCTGATCTGGATGGCTGATCGTTTGCGTGGTGCCTATGGCGAGGGTGGTGTGCTGCCACTGTATCGCCTGCTCTGTCATCTCTCGTCGGTCATGCCCGAAGGGATACAGATCGGGACGAAAACCTATCGGAATCTCGATGCGGAGGGACTCTCGCTGCATTGGCCAGCCTGGTTCACTGCTGATGAATCGGAATTGCTGCCGCTCGCGCAGGGGCTTTGTGCGGCGCAGTCGGGGGGATTGCTGAGCCGTGAAACAGCGGCCCGGCTGTATGCCAGTGCTGCCGGCATTGCTGACCCGGCTGCCGAGTGGACGGAAATCAGGGCTGCAGAGGCGGCCCAAACAAACCCTGTAGGGGGAAATGGACATGGTGGATGATGTCGATGCGCTTCGTCTCTCTCTTGCTGAACTTGCTGCTGAACGTGATTCCCTTGTTCAGGCGCATCAGGAGGAACTGGCCAGAGTAAAGGCAGCCGCACGCGATACTGTGCTTGCCGGGGCGCTGCGCGCTGAAGCTGCGCGGCTCGGGGCCTATGACCCTGATCTGGTTGCTGCGCATGTCGATCGCTCTGCCATAACCTGGTCTGAAGAAGGGGCGCCGCAGGGCGTTGAAAAGGCGCTGCGCGATGCACGCGAGGTGCGCCACTTTCTTTTTCGGGAAACGGGACAGCGTTTATCGGGCGAAGCGCAGGAAAGCGCCGGGATCGTGCCGAAGCCGGCACCAGCCCAGGGACAGGATGCGCGCCAATTGCCCGCGCATGATTATGCCCTGCGCAAGCGGCAGTTTCTTGCTGGAATTATCTGAAATACGGGTCTGGGGTGAGTAGAGATATGGGTATCGAGAATTTTCCCGAGCAGCTTCGTGCTGCCATTCAGCAGGGTTTTCTGGCGCGTGAGTTCGAGACGGGGCTTCATTCCCGCCCTGGATTTCGAGCAATTGCGGATCGTGAGGTTTTTCCCAATGCAATTGGTGAGACGCTGACGAAAACACGCAAGAGCCTCAAATCACCGGTAACGACGCCACTCCTGCCTTCGGGTAATACGAATTTCGACAACGGGCTGTCACCGAGTGGCTGGTCGGTCGAGCAATACACTCTCAGTATCAATCAGTATGGCGATACGATTGATCTGAACATGGTCACGACCGGTGTTGGCATTGCCTCGCAGTTTCTGGCCAATGCGCAGACAAATGGCATGCAGGCTATGCAGTCGCTGGACCGGTTGGCTCGTAACGCACTGTTTGGCGGCGTTTCTGGCGGTGTCGGTGGTTATCTGGGCGGTAATACGCGTGTGACGACAACGGCGACGGCGAAAACCACGACGGTTTCGGTCGATGATATTCGCGGCTTCCAGTTTGTCATCGTATCCGGTCTTGTGCGGCCTGTCGGAGCAAGTGCAGGCATGACGGTGACCATTGGCAGCGGGGTCTACACGGTTGCCGGCGCCGTTCCGGACGCTGTGAATGTCTCGACGGCGCCTGGTGGTATCTCCGGGCAGTTACAGCTTGCCACCTCGGCAACTGTGGCGGATGCCACGGCAGGTATGGCGGTTGTTGCATCGACTGCCCCGCTGGTGCTGCGGCCTAACGGCAAGGCCACAACGGCAGATCTTAAAAGGGCCGACGGTGATACGCTCGGGATCCAGAACGTGCTGGCTGG
>NZ_AYXS01000034.1:30920-32521 GCF_000505765.1 Asaia sp. SF2.1
GATTTGCAGTTGCTTTCGCTCTTCAGGGATGCCGATTTCAAGTATCTCTATCGCGGCGCTTATGGGTCTGAGGAGTACCGGTCCGGGCAGGTAATTGAATTGCTGGGTGTGCGTTTTGTGCCGACGACCGAAGCGCCGCAGCAGGCCTCACTGGGTGGCGGGCCAATTCATCGCGCGTTGCTTCTGGGGCAGGGGGCTCTGGTAGAGGGGGACTGCGCCTGTGTGGGTCATTCGGATATCCCCGATGCCGAGCGGGCGCTTGTCGACATTGTGGACGGTGTGGCGATGGTCACCCGTGAGCCGCTGGATCGTCTGAAACAGATTATCGCGCAGTCATGGTACTGGATTGGTGGTTTTGCCTTGCCGACAGATGTGACGGCCGATGCCTCCATCATCCCGACAGCGACCAATGCCTATCTCAAGCGCGGTGTGGTGATCGAGAGTCTCGGCACGGACGCTCGCTGATGAGCAGGGGAGGTCTTGCCATGTCGATCGGTCAGCCTCCGGCCGGACTTTCAGACGGGAGCGGTGTGATGGAGGATGATATGTCGTGTGGCGGCGTACCGCCATCCGGTGACCAACTCACCGATGAAGAAAAAACCGAAATCCGCCGCTTCTGCGGGTATGCAGCCCTTGGTGATGTCGGGTCGGGAGAGAGTTCCTGGCGGTTTTTTCAAAGTGCAGGAACTCTGGAGTTCCGATTGAACACGCTTGCGCCCTCCGAGCGCCGACGCATGCGCTATTTTCTGGCGACACTGCTGCAAATGGAGCGGGCGATTTCTCGTGCCTCCGATACACTGGATACGCAGGTGGCCTCGGTATGGACGCGTAATACGCGTGAATTATCCGAGCGCGTCAGATTGCTTGATTGGTGGCGGCGCAGGGTGTGCGGCTTTCTGGGTGTGGCACCGGGCCCCGATATGCAGGACCATGCTCTGATCGCCCTGTGACAGCGCGCGTCACCGCAGCAGAACACCTCAGAGAATTCGGGAGATGAACCATGCAAATGCTTCAGAAGCGTGTGTCATCCGGGTTCGCGCAGGTTGCACGCCGCATCGGGCGCATGGGACGCCAATATCGGGTTACTGACCCGCTTACGCCGTTGGGTCATGCGGTAGGAGCCGCTTATCTGTGCCTTGATGTCGATGCGGGATTTCGTATGCGCAAGCCGAAGGGATGGGGTCAGGTCATGACTCTCGGGCTGAGCGATGCGCGGGATCTGGCTATTGGTGATTATATCGCGCTGGGTGAACGGTTTTATTTCGTTGCTGAAATGGAACCGTGCAGGCCAGCACTCTTTGTCGCGTGCAACCGCGAAATATCGGTCATGGGGATGCGTGGAGCAGAGGGTCTGCTGGTCGATCATTGTCCGGCCAGTCTGTGGATGACTGGGAAGGGCGAGGATCGGCATAGCGGTATGCCGGGTGCCTTGCGGTCAGGAAGCTATATGCTGCATTTGCCGGTCATGCCGGGTTTCTGTTTGAAGCCCTATATGCAGGTCCTGGACGAGAAGGGCGCGCGTTATCTGGTCGATACCGTCGAGCTGTCGCAGAACGGAACCCGCGCGCTTTTATCCATGCAGCAGGTCTGATCATGGCAGG
>NZ_AYXS01000034.1:32614-33634 GCF_000505765.1 Asaia sp. SF2.1
CCTTCGACCGGCCTGGCTCAGGGACGGTTGATATTCCGGGCCGGGGCTTTGATGCCCTCGGATCTGTTTGCCTCACCTTCGCTCAGGGAGGCGGTCAGCTACGTAACGATAACGCTGGTTTCGGGTCGCTATGAACGCTTGCCTGTCCCTTTGGGTGATGTCTGGGCTGAAAGTTTCTATCTACCGCCTGATGTGACCCTGGATGTGCGGGGGCGTGTCGCGACGATTGCACGTATCGCCGGCCGCGCCGCGCCGGGGGTGGTATCGCTGCGATGGTCCAGAAATGACGGCTCGGATATTTCTGCCCGATATGTCGTTCAGGATCGGGATTCGGCGCAGGATATCGTGCAGGCGCTCGCCGCAGAAATGACTGGATGTGACGTCGAGGCAGGCACACTGCGTGTCTCTTCGGGGGCTCTTGAAGGTGGGGTGAGCGGGTATGCCCGTTCCAGGCGTTTGACGCGGCGGCAGAGCCAGCTTTTCCGGGTGTCGATCTGGACGGATAGCGAGTGCACATGTGAGGCACTGGGCAGGCTTCTTACAGAACGCCTTCTACCTGATGACTGGTTGGCTTTGCCTGATGGGACAGCTGCCCAGCTCGTTTTCGAGGGTGAAGAAGACCGGGATGCGATGCAGACCCAGAACCTGTTCCGTCGGGATGTGCTGCTCCGAGCGATCTGGGATGATCATGCGTCTGTCTGGTCACCCCGAATGCTCGCGGGCGGGGGATGGATGCAGGCAGGGGGGACGCAATTCCCCTTCGATGTGCCGCCCGATCTTTCGCGCGGTGAAACGCCTGTGGGCAGCCTGGATGCGCTGGCAGCTTTGGAAGACATGCCGATTGCCTATCGCGGCTGGCGGTTGAGGCCGGATGGGACAGTGATCAAGACGTCGTCCTTTGATGGATGTGGCTGACCCGAGGATTATTTTTCCCGGACTTTCGGCTTTGCAGTGTCTGCCTTGCGGCCAGGACTGCGTCGGATCGCTTGCCTCCCGCAAGACGGTATTCAAAAAAACAGG
>NZ_AYXS01000034.1:33748-33857 GCF_000505765.1 Asaia sp. SF2.1
TATATCCAGATAGCCCAGCCCGAGACGCTTGTTATCGCGGGAATCTCATCCGGGTTGCTTGGCCTCGTGGGGAGCGCGTCATGGGGGCCGAAGGACGTACCGACGATTG
>NZ_AYXS01000034.1:33931-34757 GCF_000505765.1 Asaia sp. SF2.1
TCGGAAGTGTTGCGCAATGTCGTGAGATCTTCGCCGGCAAAAGGGGCTGGGCGTCCAACCTGAATGTGGCGGTGGATATTGCCGTGCATCAGGGTGCGAACCAGTTTTGCCTGGTGCGTGTAACTGATGGAACAGATACGCCGGCGCGCGGCACCCTTGGCAATGCGCGTATCACGGCATGTTATACGGGGTCGGCTGGCAACGGGATTTCAGCTACCCTGACAAAGCAGAGCTATCGTGACGGGATGTTTGTCCTGACGGTTGCTCATGAGGAACTGGGGGTTTCATCCTATACAGGCGGGGACTGGACTGCGTTGCAGACGGCGCTTGCTGCCGACCCCCGTGCGCTCGTGCAGATCGACCTGTCGGCCGAGACGGCGATTGGCGATCCGGGCGTTGTGCAGCTTGGTGGTGGCGGTGACGGTGCGGAGCCGGGTCCGGGACGTTTTGTTGGCGCGTCGGATACCAGAACCGGGCTTTATGCCCTGACCAGTCAGGGGTGTTCGGTTGTCACCTGCGCGGGTGTCGGGGACACCTCCCTTATGGTGCCGATGCTGGGCTTTGGCCAGGATCAAGGGCTATACGCAGTTGTATCGGGCCCGAAAAGCGAGACGTTGGCGCAGGCCGTCCAGACGAGAATGGCACTCGGGCTATCGTCTCACGCACTGAAATACATGCATGGCGACTGGCTGTGGTGGAATGACGACACGCTTGGGTTGCAGCTTGTCAGCCCTGCGCTCTTTGCAGCGGCAAAGCTGGCTGCGCTTTCGCCGGAGCAGTCGGGACTGAACAAGCCCCTGACAGGGATTGTGGGAAGCCAGAAAAA
>NZ_AYXS01000034.1:34840-42419 GCF_000505765.1 Asaia sp. SF2.1
AACGGGATTGACGTCATCTGCAACCCGTCACCGGGTGGGCAATACTGGTCGATACGGGCAGGCCATAACACTTCGCAGAATGTGGCGATTCAGAGCGATGCCTATACCCGCCTGACAAACTACCTAGCGCGCGCGCTTCAGGGGACGATGGGGCAGTATGTTGGCAGTGTGATCAACGATACACTGTTTGGTAATATTCGTGCCTCGCTTCTTGGCTTTCTCTCGGGCCTGCTGTCGCAGAACATCCTCGGTGTGACAGGAGGCAGATTGCCTTACGCGGTGATCTGCGATGCGACGAATAATCCCACTGAGCGCATTGCGACGGGATATGTGCAGGCTGATGTGCAGGTGCAGTACCAGGGCATCAATGAAAAATTCATCATCAACCTGCAGGGAGGCGCTTCGGTAAGCGTCAGCACTGCCAGCGGGAGTGTGTGATTGATGGCGAACCCCTATAGTATCGGGCGGGATTGCAGGATCACGCTGCTTTGGAACGGTTCACGCATTGATTTGCGTGATGTGACCGGGTTCCAGTCAGAGCAACATACGATCATTCAGCGGGCCACGCCGCTGAATGGACTGCCGGTTGAATTCAATACCCCCAGCGGCTGGCGCGGGATTTTCACGATTGCCAGAGCCAATGCCAATCTCGATAGTCTGGTGGCAGCGATCGAGGCCGCTTTCTGGAATGCTGGTAGTATCGGGAGCGGAACGCTTTACCAGTATATCCGTGAGCCGGACGGCACGACCAGCACCTGGGAATATAGCGGTGTATCGCTGTCCTTGAAGACGGATCGCTGGCAGGCGGAGGGAATGATTCACCAGCATGTGCAATTCTATGCCTCGCTGAGGAGCAAGATATCTTGAGTATGTTGCCTGAGACACTGGAATTCGGTTCGGGACGCAAGCTCAGCCTTTGCGAACTCGATCCGGGCGACATGCTTGATCTGATCGAGGCGGCGGGGAGCGCTGTGTCCGGACCTTCGGCATCACCCTGGCTGGCCTATGCACAGATGATCTGTTCGGTTCGCGCCGTTGATGGTGTGCCGGTGCAGATGCCCCAGACCAAGGACGAGATCAAGGATCTGGCGCGCAGGATTGGCAATGATGGGCTTGCAGCATTGCAATCTGTCTATGACGGGGCGGTGCAAGAAAATGACGCCGTTATGGCGCCAGCAAAAAACTGACGCGGCACCCTGTTTTTCGTGAGACGCTTTATCTCGTGAAAAACGGGGTGCCGTGGTCGGTCGTCATGGGGTGGACACGGGCCAGACGTGTGGCCGCCTGCATTGTCATGGCAGAAATGGACGGATTCCAGTTTGACTGGGAGGCGTGCTCATACCGGCAAGACCGAGCCTGATGACGCTGAGGAAAAATCATGCAGTTTCATATGCCTGGATTTAGGGGCAAGGTTGGGGATGTATGGCTCTCGGTGCTGAGACGTTCGGGGGGAAGCCACTCGTTTGTGCCGCTGCGGCGCAAGGCCCTCTCGGCCCGGTCGAGCCAATTACGCGATAGCGGCGCTCCGGCTTTTTTTTCTGCGGGAACAGTGTCGCGTTCTGTGCTGTCCTTATCCACCAGAGCGAGAAACACGGGGGTATCGCAGGTATCGGATGCGCGGAGATCGCGAGGGCTGGACGTTTCCGCCATTGCGGGGGCTCATCTGTTGGGTCCTTTCAAACCCTTGATTGGTCACCCGGCCATGTCGGAAGCTGGAAGGGGTGTTGTTCTCTCATCTGTTATGCCGGTCCGTTCTGATATTTCGTCCTTCAGGTATTCAGATGCGGCAACGAAGTCTGTCGCGTTTTCTGATACTACGTTGCGACGCCGATCTGGCTCGATATCGTATGGGCATTTGCAGCGTATGGGTGCGCGGGAAACGCCCTCTGTGTCCACAGACAGGGGCGGTTTGACAGGTTATGCCGGGGTAGGCCTGCGGGCGCATGTCAGGCGAATTGTCGGCGTTATGCCGTTATCTCCGGCATCAGGGACCGGGCCGAAAGGCTCGAGCTTTGGTGCTGTGGCGCGGCAACTGCCTCACCCTGTCATTCGCTTGCCCTCAGGACTGCGGGAGCGCGGTATTTCCGCAATGCGACTACCGGTTTCTGGGGACGGGGATCTGGCAGTCTTGCCGCCCTTTTCCTTGCCGGGTGCGAAGGGGAGTTCTGTTGGAAACGGGGCTGGACGAACCGGGCATTTGCAGCATGAGGAGGGGTGGGCCGCCGCCGAACGATCCTCTCAGCGTGATGGGCAATATCTGCCGATACTGACCAGTATGTCCCGCGCGCTATCCATGCGGAGTTACGGCGCGATGATTGATGAGATCGCCACGCCTCAATATCCGAATATGAGTATCGGGCTGATGTAGGAGGGTTACGCATGGGTGTGTCGCTTCTCGAGATGGAAAATGCCCTCGGGGCGATAGGCCTGATCGACAGGTCAGCACCGGTCGTGCTGGGTGATCTGATCCTCAGTGGGGCGGAAGTCCCGGACGAGCTTGTGATGGGTGGCCGGCAACTGCTGGTGATCCATCGGCTTCTCGGTGGCGGGCGTGTTATCGATGCTGTCGGGAATGATCCCGCGCGACTGGTTTTGACCGGTCGCTTTGTCGGTCCCCTGGCGACTCTGCGGGCGAGACGGGTTGAGGCCATGCGTGAGGCTTCACGAGCGCTTTCCTTCTCGGTTGCGGATTTATCGGCCAGGGTCTGGATTGCCGAATTTACCTGGTCGTATCAGGCGCGGGGCACGATTTGTCCTTACAGGCTTGTGCTGGAGCGCGAGGCTTTGCCGCCCGCTATTTCCCTGAGCATGGGGGAAATAGCGGGGGCTGATCTGGGTAGCGGTTTGAGCATGATAGCGGGCCTGCTGGGGGAGATGTCGGAGGCTGGATGGGTTGGTACGACCATGCTGACCTCACTGACGGGTCAAATCATGCCGGTTGCGCAGGTTCTGGGCGCAGGTGGTGGGGTGGCGCGTGCGCAGGCTGCTCTGGGTAAGGCAAGCGCGCTTTGGCAGACGGCCATGTCTGTATCGCGGGTGCCAACGGCGGCAGTTTCGGTGATGGCGCCTCTTTCCGTTGCCGCTCGTGAACTGGGACAAGTTACGCAGGACGCTGGAGCGGCGATGGAAGCTGGCGCAGTGAATAGCGCGGGTGCTCTGTCCCTGCTTTCACAAAATGCCGGGGCGTCTGTTCTGGGCGTCGAGGCCGGTAGTTACGCGAACCGGGCACTGCGCACTCTGGCCGGTTGAAATCATGGCGTTGGGTTTCGACCCGTCATGAATATGAAGCGGGAGAATTGCGATGAAGATACAGGTCACGTGCGACGATGTGTCTCTTTTCCATCTGGCGGTCCGTTATTTTGGTGATGCCTTGCAATGGTGGCGGATTGCCGCGTGCAACGGGATGAGCGACCCGGATCTGTCCGGCTTTGAGGTGCCGGTGCAGATCCTGCTGCCGGATGAGGCGTCAGTTGGACAGACGGGAGGGTTGCCAGAGGTATGACGGGCAGGATCCGAAGCTGGCAAGTTCGACTTCTTCTCGATGGAACGAGCCCAGAGGGTGTGCATGTTTGCGGTTTCCGACTGCAATGCACGCGATATGAACGGTGCGACACGGCGCACATCGTTATCGCCGCACAGGATGGATCTGCCCTGTTTTCCCACCTCACCGGGCGAAGTGGTTTTGACAGGCCGGATATAGATTTACAGGTGATTGATCGCCTTGCGGGCGAGGCTGGATGGCGTAGCGTGTTTCACGGGGCACTGGACGCCATAACGCGAGAGAATGATCCGGTATCGTTTCGTCTGGAGTGTCGAGACTATCTCTGTTTTTTGCTGGATACGCGTCTCACACGCTCATGGAATAATCAGACAGCTATCGAGATTGTCCAGCAGGCAGCGCAGGCTGCCGGACTGGAGTTCCAGAGCGACCTGAACGGGAACGATATCGCTGGTGATTATTATTGCGGGCAGTTCTGGCAGCTGGAGCACAGACGTTTGTCGGCCAGTGCGCAGCATCGCTATCAGACGGCTTTCGATCTGGCTTTTTCGTTGGCGCGTGATCACGGCTATGAATGTCAGGCCCGTGGACGAGCAATTATTATCAACCGTCCATCAGGTGCCGATAGTGGTCAGATCTTTGAACCGGACGGCATGACGATGCAGCATTTTCGTTATGATTTCGGTCTGAGTGGGGCGGTATCGGTCGGTGTGCGCTCATGGGATTCGCGCCAGCGCGCGAGAAGCGAAATTTTTTATGATGGGCAGGAATTTTCCACAGAGCCCCCTGCATCGGGTGCAGCGCTTTATACGTTTCGGGGGCCTGGTCTGCGCATGGACGATATCAGGCGATTGGCGCAGGGGAAGCACCGTCGGATCGTCTCTCATGCCTGTGAAGCCAGGCTCTCATTGCCAGCCATTGCGGGGCTTGAGCCGCGTCATTTCATGAAGCTGGGAGGAGAGATGATAGATCGACCAAGGACACTGGCGGTGGATGCGGTCGATCATTTTTTCGATCTCTCCCAGGGATATCGGCAGGAAGTCACGCTTCGGGACCGTATTTTCTGAGGGGTTATGATGGATAATCCGGTATGGGCAGCAGCCCATCAGATGCGTGTAACCCATGCGGTGCATGGGATCGTTTGCGCGGTAGACCCCTCCAGTCATGCGGTGAAGGTACGTCTGCAGCCTGATGATACTGAAACGGGCTGGCTGCCCGATGCGGCGCTGACACAAGTTGGCGACCTGCGTTTGTCATGTCCCTGCGCGATCGGCACTCATGTTCTGCTGATGCCGATTGAGGGGGATGGCGAAAACTTCGTCATCACATCGGTACTCTTCGACGTGGTGGCTGGTCCCGCGATTTCACCCCAGACAGGCAAGGTGGCGCAGCCCGGGGAATTGCTTGTGCGTACAGGTTGCGGTGCCCCCTCTGAAGAGGGGCAGGGCCAGTCCGGGGAAGGGGGCTGGTTTCATATCCAGCGCGAGGGTGTCTCATTCGGTGCAGGGAACTTGCGCTGTATCATCGGGCAATCATCCATCGTGTTGCGTGCCGGCACAGTGCAGATGAGTCTGGGAGAAAATGGACTGGAGATATCCGGTGCGGGTGTACGGATTTCGGGGGGTAACCTTTCTGTTTTGGGCGGTGATGTGCGAACAGATCTGCATAGTCTCGACGCCCATGTGCACCACTATGCCAACGGGATGACGGGAAAGCCTGTCGGATGAGCGATTTTTATCACGTGTTTGGCGAGGATCTGTTTTGTGATCCTGCTGGCAGCCTGCGCGAGGCGTCGGGAGATCTGCTAACACGACAATCCATCCTGCGCCGACTGTGTACAAACCCCGGTGCCTATCTCTGGCATGTCGATTATGGGGCTGGCCTGCTTGCCCGTATCGGTATGCCTATCGCCGAGGTCGAGACGCGGGGACTGATTATAAGCCAGCTCGGCCTTGAAGCCGGTGTCGATCAGACCCAGCCCGTGACAGTCGAACTGCAGGCCAAGGCGCCGGGCACTTATCTGTGCACGATCACCTATAGCGGGCGCGATGGATCAGACCGGCAGACATTCACATTCAATCAGGATGGCACGATCTGAGCCCAGCTCGGCTCGCGCCGGCATGGAATCAGGAAGCTCATGGCGTTTTCTCTGCGTTCTTTCTCATCCCTTGTTCAGACGGCGGTTGTTACGGCGCAAGCGAGCTGCGCAGGAAAACTGACACTCGATATAGGAACGCCAGGGCGTGCGCTTGTCGAGAGCGTTTCGGGACTTGGGCTCTGGCTGCAATACATGCTGATGCAGGTGCTGTGTCGGACACGGCTTGCGACATCGAGTGGCGCTGACTGCGACAGCTTCGTCGGGGATTTTGGCATGACACGACTGCCCGGCGTGAAGGCGCTGGGATCCGTCACCATGACCTGTTTTTCCTTTCAGGATATCTCGGCTGTGGTGCGGCCGGGCGTCACGGTAAGAACAGCGGCGGCTGTGACGTTTCAGGTTATTGCCGATACGACCCACGAACGTTGGTCGAGTGCGACGCGGGGGTATGTCCGCCCGACTGGCGTAGCCTCGCTCACCTTGCCCGTAGAGGCCCTACTGGAGGGCGTTCAGGGTAACGTTGCTACAGGTGCCATATCGCTTATGGGCACGTCGGTTGCCGGAATTGATATCGTCACCAATGAAGCCACTTTTGCCAATGGGGCAGATCAGGAGACTGACGCCCAGCTTCGGCAGCGTTTCCCGCTCTGGCTTGCCGCCAAGGCAAGCGCCTCACGGGCCGCGGTGGAAAGCGCCATCGCTGAAACCCAGAATAATCTGGACTATGCAATCTTTGATGGTGCGGCGCCGGATGGAACGACGCGTCAGGGATATTTCACGGTTGTTGTCGACGATGGGAGTGATGCCGTGCCTGATCAGGTGCTGCGCCGTGTGTATGCTCAGGTTGATGCCTGCAAGGCCCTTGGTGTTGGCTTTGCCGTCCAGCGACCCGTCATGTTTTCTGTCTCGGTTTCAATGGTTGTGAGCATAACTCTCGGCGCTGATGCCGATACGGTGCAGCGTACTCTGCTCGAGGCCATCAGCGCTGATATCCGGGCGTCACGTATCGGGGGCGGCTACGCCTATAGTCGGCTTGGCTATGTGGCCTATGCGGCGGCGGGTGATGCAGTGCTGTCGATATCACAGATACGTCTGAATAACGCGCAGGAAGATATTGTGGGGGAAGCCAGTCAATCGCTTTTCCCAGGCACGATCTCCGTACAGATCGTTCAGGAGGGGTAATGCCGAAATTCAACAGTTATTTTCCAATCCCCTCTATCGGTGGGGCGGAAGTTCTTGTCGTTGCGACATCAGATGGTGTCGAGACGCTCAATGCCACAGCAAGCCAGATTGCCGGCGCACCAGCCGACTCACCGGCCAGCGGTGAATTCTTCGCCGAGGAAGGTGCCAAGGTCAGTCGCTATGGCGACCGGTTCTTTATCGGCGCTGCCGCCGATTATCCGGCGCTCAATACGCGTGACGTAAACCGACAGGACTGGCTTTCAGCTTTGATGGCGACGACGTCCATCGGGCCCTGGGCGCTGGAAAATGCCCAGGCGGCATGCCTCGCCCGGTTTGGCAACAGTGCCTTTGTTGCAGGATCACGTACGTCCGATGCACTCAAGTCACGCGACAAGCTGGGTCATGTTCCCAGTTCGATCGGGATGGCAGCCTGGGGGATCGCTGATGATACGACGAGCCCGACCCAGACCACAGCCTATGCTTATTACGGTGAGGCCTGGCGTATGCCGGGCGTCAATTACCAGCCGAGCTTTGTCATGGAGCTTGAGGCCGTCAATCTGGGCGGACCAGCTTACGGTGTATCGACCCCCTATCATCCGAATTGCGGTGGCGGCACCTACGCCATACAGATTGGTGCTGGTGGAGGGCAGACCGAAGGCACGTCTGACTGCGAAGCCGGGATTGTTTTCGTCAACAATCCTGATTCCTGGAAAACCGGTATCTTGTTCAGCAATACGTCGCTTGCCGGGACAAATGGTAACGACGGGGGCTATGGAAACGCGGTCTCGATGGCGTGTAAC
>NZ_AYXS01000034.1:42489-42621 GCF_000505765.1 Asaia sp. SF2.1
CAGGGCATTGAGTGGCGCACACCAGAGACGCGGGAGCATGTGCAGGGGCTGGATGCCGGGGCCATGCTCTTTTCGACCGTAACGCGCACCGCAAACGGCCAGCGTGTGCAGTTTTCGGATGATGGTCTGCTT
>NZ_AYXS01000034.1:42728-48521 GCF_000505765.1 Asaia sp. SF2.1
GTGACCAATATGGCGGGGCAACTGCTCTTCTCGGTGTCGCCCAATCTGTCTCCCACCAATACGCTCAATATACAGGCCGGCAGTGGCCTCGGTGCTGCGGGACTATATGTGCAGAAGGGTGATAGCGGATCGCCCAATCTCGGCCTTTACCCAGCTGCGGGTGGAGAAATACAGATGTCATCGCCCGTTGCCAGCCCGGGAGCCGCGGTTCCTGCGAAGGCAGAGGGTGGTTTTTTGCATCTGAATGTGAACGGGACGGATTATCGCGTTCCGCTATTCACGGTTGAGCAGGTGGGTGGCTGATGGCTCTTCTGCGAGACCGGGATCTGGATGGGCTTCAGGCAACTGACCGGAAGCTTTTGTATGACACGGGCATAGCGCCTGGTACGGCGCGCGATTTCGCTCGCCGTATGCGCCTTCTGCTACCGCAGGGATGGTTTCCAGCCTATCGGGGCGATGAGTTGGAAGAAGCGCCGGTGTTGCAGGCGCTTCTGACCGGGTTCGGAGCGGTATTGGCCTATATATGGCAGCTGATGGGGGTTGTGCGAGCCCAGACACGCCTTGGGACGACGAGTGGTGCTTTTCTGGATATGGCGCTCATCGATTATTTCGAATCCGGAAGAACTGCACGCCTGCCCCTGGAAAAGGACAGCCATCTGCGCCGACGCATTGCTGCAGATCTGGTAGCGCCACGCAACACGCGACAGGCGGTGTCAGAGACTGTGCGTCAAATCTCTGGTGCAGCCCCTCGGATCATCGAAACGGGGACAGTGCGTGATTGCGGTGCATGGTGTCATCTGGGTGGCTATGGCGCTGTACGCAGTCGGTATGGGGCGCGACATGGTGGTCAGTTTGTCATTGAGGTTTTTCCGAAACTGCCGGTTCAGCAATTCGAACTGTACGCCGCAATCAAGGCGGTAAAGGCGTGCGGTGTGATCGCATGGGTAAGGATGGAAGCTTAATGGATCGTCCAATCATCTATTCAGGCGCCGTGCCCTTTGATACGGATCTCCTGCGTCTTGGCCGCTATGTGAAGGAAGGTGTGGGACGACTTGCGGAGATCCTGCTGGGTAGCCAGACGGTCATGGCATCGGGTCTTGCTTGTGTGGTCTCGTTATCGGATCTGTCGGTCTCTGTCGGGCCGGGAACGATCATTGCGCCCTATGCGCTGGATGGCTCTCATATCGGGAGTGTTTCTGCGGGGCTCGCAGCGGCGCCCGCGATTGTTCCGAGCCTGTTTTATAACGACGAAGTCCAGCACATTCCTGTTTCTTTGACTGGTGCTACGTTAACGCTCTTTGCGATCTGCAGCGAGCAGGATGACAGTCCGGATGTTCTGCCTTTCTATAATGCCGATCAGCCGGACCAGACCATGGCGGGGCCTGATAACCGCGGTAAGGCGCTGCCTACGCGCAGGACGGGGCGCATCGCGTTTGTCATGGCTTCCGATCCGCCAGCCGTCGCCGATGCTGTGGTTGTGCCCCTCTATGAGGTGACAATTCCTGCTGGCGCACAAACCCTGTCGGGGGTTGTGGCACAGCCGGGGGCAGCGTTCATGCCGCATCTAACCCAGTTTGCGACGATGGATTTTGCCCAGCAGGTGAGTCAGCCTTACGCTGTTTGCGCGACGAGCGGTCTTCTGACCATTCCGGACTGGGCGAAACAGGTTGAGCTGCGGCTTATTGGCGCGGGCGGCGGCGGTGCGTCTTGCAGTGTTATCTCTCCTGATGCCGGGGCTTTTTCGGGAGCGGGTGGTGGTGCCGGGGGCGATGCATGGGGGATCTATGCGCTTGATCCGGCGCGCGACAGCACATTGTCGGTCACGATCGGTCTGGGTGGCGGTCCGGATCAGAAAGGTGGGCCGAGCTACGTGACCTATGGCGGCCAGCCTCTTCTTTCTGCCGATGGGGGAGCGGCTGGATATTTTTCGGCCGCACGGAATTCCTGCGGCGGTAGCGGCGGCGGTGCTGCTGGCGGGATTCTGTGGAACCAGAATGGTGGCGCTGGCAGTGACGGGCAGTTCGGCAATCTGGTTTTCGCCGGGAACGGTGCCGATGGACCATGGGGCGGTGGTGGCAAGGCAGGGGCGTTGCTCGGGCTGACTGCCACCAAATACGGGGCAGGTGGCGGAGGCGCTTATATGGCCCGCCAGGCGGGAGAGGTGACCGCCGGTGGGCGAGGCTTTCAGGGCTGTCTGATTTACAGGTTTCTGTATTGATGTCGTCGCAAATGTTTTCCGAGCATTTCGAGCGTCGGCATATCAGTTCAGTGGATTGGACGCGGTGTTGTTGATCCACTCGGCGTTGTGGGCTCGGAAAGAGCGGACATCGTCTGCCGAGACGGCGCTACCCATGTTGCCCCAACTATGGCGTATGAATGTCACGACATCGGCAATATCCTGATCGGTCAGAACGTGACTAAATCCCGGCATGGTCAGTGATGATTGCGCCTTGGCTGTGGCGGGTACGCTTGCGCCACGCAGGACGATCAGAATGAGCGATCCCGGATCCTTGTCCATAAGGGTAGGGTTACCTGCCAGGGGCGGGAAGGCTGGTGCGTAGCCATGTCCATCGGTCCGATGACAGGCGGCGCACCGATCGACATAGACCTGTGCGCCATGATCTGGCAGATGCCCCTCATGCAGCGCATTGGCCACGGTCACGTCGGCCCGCCATGGCGCCTCTTTCTTGCGCGCTGGGAGTTCGGTCTTGAGATAGCGTGCAATGGCGTGAAGATCGGCATCGCTCAGATGTTGTGTGCCATGCACGATGGCCTCGCTCATGCCACCGAATGCCGATCCATGCTGGTTGCGACCAGTGGCAAGGAAGGTGACAATGTCATCCTCACTCCATCGCCCCAAGCCTGTTCTATCGTCCTGTCGAAGATTGACCGGTGTCCAACCATCGACGCCGCCGCCGCCTGCCAGATAGGTGGCGCCCTGGTCACTGGAGAGCGATTTTTCCTGCATGGTCAGGGCACGGGGGGTGTGGCACGCCCCGCAATGGCCAGGACCCTCCACCAGATACGCACCACGCGCGATCTCAGCGGAGGCGAAGGAGCGGTTGGCATTGGCCATGGCCGCTTTGGGCGTGGGCGCAAAGGCCCAGCGCCATAGCGTCATGGGCCAGCGCATCGAGAGAGGCCAGGGTATGGTGTTCGCTGGCGGGGCTTTGGCGAGTGGGGCGATGCCTTCGCGGAAATAGATCCACAGCGCATGGATATCGGCATCGGTCATGCGCGCGTAGGACGGGAACGGCATGGCCGGATAAAGGGGTTTGCCGTTTCTGCCGATGCCCTGACGGAGGGCTCTGGTGAAGTCGGCTTCAGTATAGGCGCCGATCCCATGCTGCGCGTCGGGTGTAATGTTGGGCGCATAGAGCGTGCCGATTGGCAGGACGAAAGGATTGCCTCCCGCATAGGGGGCGGAAGGGTCGTGGGTGTGACAGGCCGAGCAATCGGCCGCCTCGGCCACGTAACGTCCCTGATCGATCAGGCCGCGGTGATTGGTAGTCTGGGCATGACCCATCGGCGGGACCGCGAGTGTGCCGATGAGAGTAAAGCCCGTGGCGAGCAGGAGAGACAGGCGCTTCATCATAGCGAGACCAGTGGGCCGGGCTGCGACAGATATTGGGTGCGGATATGATACGCCGCCCAGTAAGCCAGAGCCGCGACGGTACCCGTCGGGTTGTAACCCATGCCTTGGGGAAAGGCGTTGGAGCCGATGACAAAAACGTTCGAGACGTCCCAGCTCTGCAGATAGCGGTTCAGGGCGCTGTCCTGCGGGCTTGTACCCATAACCGCCCCTCCGCCCAGATGGGTGGTCTGATAGCGTCGTGTATCGAAGGCCTCCCCATGTTCGAGCCTGCCCAACTCGTAGCGTCTGGCCCCAAGGGCTTTCATGATCGGTTCGATCTTGCCTACGACATACTGGTTCATGCGGATGTCGTTTTCCTTCCACGTGAAGGTCATGCGCAGAAGTGGCTGGCCGTAACTGTCTTTCCAGGTCGGATCCAGATCAAGATAGACGTCGCGATAGGCCATGTTGCTGCCATGTGCGTCCATGGCCATCGAATGCCTGTAGGTGTCGACAAGCCCCGCCTTGTAGCCGGCTCCCCAGCGCGGGGCAGATTTCCCCCCGCCTGTCATCGCGGCGGCGATCGGTTTGACACCGGCCTGGTTGACCCAGATGGGTGACCCGCCGATGAAGCCCAGCGGGCCGTGATCGAAATTATCGCTGTTGAAATCGTCTATGGCGACGCCTGCGCCGCCTGCCCCGACAAACTGGTTGGTGTACTGATTTTCAGAAAGCCATGCCCGGGACGTTGTGATGGTCTGATAAACGAAATTACGTCCTACCACGCCGGTATTACTGACCGGGTCATAGGGTTTGCCGATGCCGGAAAGAAGCATGAGGTGGACATTATGGAACTGGAAGGCTGCGAGAATGACCAGTTCCGCCTCGATGGTTTTCTCGTGGTTTTCACGTTGGTCGAGATAGGTCACGCCGGTCGCCTTGCGGCGATCGCTGTCAAGATTGACCCTCAGCACATGAGCATCGGTAATCAAGGTAAATTCGGGATCGTTGCGGAGCGCGGGCAGGATATTGATATTAGGTGATGCCTTGGAATACATGTAGCAATCATAACCGCTACAGTAACCGCAGAAATTGCATGGCCCCATCTGAAGGCCGTAGGTATTCGTATATTGTTTCGAGGCATTTGCGGCTGGCAGGGAATAGGGATGATAGCCAGCCTCTGCACTTGCCTTTCGGAACAGGCTGGCGGTGTAGACATCCTGCATCGCAGGCAGTGGGAAGTTGTCGCTGCGTGACGGGGCGAAAACGTTTCCCTCTCCGACAATCTGCCCGTTGATTTTATAAGCTTCACCTGAAGTGCCGAAAACCTTTTCCGCCTTGTCGAAAAATGGTTCCAGTTCCTCGTAGGTGACGCCGTAATCCTGCAGATTCATCGTTTCCGGGATGAATTTTGCGCCATAGCGCTCGATGACGTGGCTTTTGAGTCGAAGGTCATCCGGGGCAGCGCGAAAATGCACACCAGACCAGTGCAGACCGGCACCGCCGACGCCTTCACCTGGAAGGAATGCGGCCAACTGCCTGTAGGGCAGGGCTGTCTGGTTGATGGTATTGCGAATGGTGACGGTCGTCTTGGCCGGGTTCTGGAACAGGCGGTGGCGAATGGCCCCGCGCAATTCGTCGATGGAGCCGGGATATGTTCCTTCATCGGCGGTTTTACGTTCGGGTCCGCGCTCAAGCATGACGACGTTTCGCCCCGCCTCGCGCATTTCCTTGGCAAGGATGGCGCCTGCCCAGCCGGCCCCAATGATGACAACGTCAGTCCGTTTTGAAGTCATGCGTCTGATACTCGGTAATAAACGGGGTCAGGCCTTCTGGCCGTCGATTGATACGGGGCCGAAGGGGTAGGCCGCCCCTTCCTGATTGACCCAGTCCATGAAGTCGGCGCGCGAGCCGGGGAAGCCCAGCAACATCCAGCCTTGCATATGACGATTGCCACCATGGATCGGGTCGGCAAAAGCGCCTTCGAGCGTGTTGCGGCGCAGCTGCTCGAAAAACAGACGGGCATTGAAGGCGGGGAAATGGACCGCGCCACCTTCGAACGCGCTCAGAAGCTCAATCTGGATATCCTGCGTCAGGTCAGCAAAATCCTTGCCACGCTCTGCGTTCGCGTAGTGATTGGCCGCTTCGATACCTTGTCGATAGAGATCACAAGGCGCCAAAGGAAGCTGGTAGCCCAGATTGGCGGGGCCATCCTGAAA
>NZ_AYXS01000034.1:48614-52820 GCF_000505765.1 Asaia sp. SF2.1
GTCGGCACGCCCAATGCGGTCGCGCCAGGGCCGAAGGCATCATTGGGGTAGATGCAATCGCAGGCGGCATCGAGAAAGCGATGTTCAGCAGGGGAGAAGAAGCGCTTGCCTTCATCTTCGCTGGCGGACGCCGCAAAGGCTGGTACCTGAAATTCCTGTCCAGCGAGCAGAAAGAAGGCCGTCGTGCCTGCTGCGTTTCTGACGAAGCGTCGGCGTGAGGATGAATGGGCGCTCAATCTGTTCTCCTGACAGAACAACACTGCGTGATTCCCATATCCTGGGCGCAACTTCCTTCTTCGCGATTGCCGGGGGAAATGCAAGCCGCTTTCTGAAGAACCAACCGGTGAGACGGGTCAGGCGTGCACCGGTTGGCCTGATAGCGCTGGCTCAGGAATGTTTGGCGGGCAGGGAGAGCGTGCCGGGCTTGGGGGATTTGACAGCAGGTGTTGCCGCAGGCGCACTTGCTGAAGAAGCGTCATCTCCCAGAGGGAAGATGGCGTCTGGCTCCTGAGGTGCAGCAGATTTGACAGATGCAGCCGGCGTCGCGCTGGTGGTGGCCGGTGCAGCCACTGGTGCAGTGGCGTTCGTGACGGCGCTGGTGGCAGCCGGGGCAGGCAGTGCGGTGCCCGGCCCGATGTCCTGTTGTGTGATAGCTCCCGGAAGCGGGGCGCCGCTCGCGTCGACCAGCCAGTCATGCAGCGATTTCTTGATCTGGAATTCAAGTTCCACATTCATATCCTGCATCATCTGTGTGGTCAGATCGTACAGGACCGCGCGGGATTCCGGATCCTTGTCGCCAGGATTGAGGCTGCGGGTGATATGGGCCAGGGCGTAGCCAGCGCGACCGCCGGAGGGGGCGGAAAGATCGACATGAGCTTCGAGCTCACCGAGTAGCGTTCCCCCGGGTGCATGAAGGATGCTGGCTTTGGTAATCGTGAATGTGCCATTACCTTCCGAACCGCTTGCAATAAGGCGGTCACGCGCCATCTGCTCGAGCGCCTGCTGAGGGGGCGTGGGCGCCTTGGCGGAGATGTCGCCGGGTGTGCTGCCGGAAGGCGCAGAATCCACGACTTCAATATGCGCCACGTTGAGATGCATCTTGCTCAGATAGCTATAGTCGAGCGGCGCGAAGCTTTGGGGCTCGCTGTCGCCGCAGGCTGTGAGCAGGGGCGAGACACTGCCCAGCAAGAGACAGACTGAACCAAAACGAAGGAAAGACTGAATGCGGGACCGGCTGCGCGACATGATCTGCTCCTGATGATAGGGCGGTTGTTATTTTTTTTTGACGAGAGAACGCAGCCGATCGATCAGTCTACCCGATGGCTTGGGATCCTTGCTCGTGTCAGCTGGGCTATGCCCCGCCGGTTGATGCTGGTGCAGAAACGCCCAGGATTCGGAAATCATGTCGGCAGATGCGGCATCGGGAACGGCGGGCAGGGGAGCTGAAGGTGCGTTGACCTCGCTCATGAGCGAGGAGGCCTTGCCGAGGCCGTAGTCGCGTGCCTCGAAAGCCTGCGCCTGGGCGATCATCTCGGCGTGCTCGGGCGTGCCGAGATACCAGCCCAGAATAAGAGAGGGCAACATACCGGCCAAAGTCTCGTCGCTGACAACGACATTGGCCTTGGGGCAGTAGAAAGACGGCGGTGCATCGAGCTGCCTTTCCCACCATGCCAGATAAAAAGCGCAATCCAGTTCCGGGTCGTAAAACCGATGGATCAGCTGATGATCAACGACGAACGAGATCTGGGAACGCAGAGGCGCCCCGGAAAACGGCGAAAGAACGACCAGGGTTTCCGGCCCTATGCGCGCGCCAAGCAGGCGTCTGACGTCACGCGCGGAAAGAGGCTTGTCATCGACGCGGGCGATTTCGCGATCCTGCTCGATGAGCGCGGTCTGTACCTGTCTGAGGTCTGCCATCATGCGCACCGACCAGGCGGCGGCAAGCTGCGTCGCGAGAAAGAGCGGCAAGGGGCGGGCGCCACCCAAAGCGGAAGGGGTTGCGCTCAGCGCATTTCTGAACAAGGCGTCGAACCAGGGTGAGACGCTGGAGAGAATATCTGAGGGTTGCAGCCTCTGGACAACTTCGACATGCGAGCCGCAATACTCACGGCTCTCATTAAAATACCATACTGCCTTGCGGTCGCTCAGGGCGTCGCTGAAGGTGACGCAGGTAATATCGTCTGCAAGGGAGATCAGCTCCTGCGGGAGCCACTGATCATAAAGCGAGCCTATGGTCTCACCGTCGATCTGGGCCGTTTTGAGAAAAGCCTCGGCGTTCGTCATCGTGCGATCTCGGTGCGGTCGAAACGAAATCCGACATTGCAGAATTCGCAGTTCATGGTGATCTGACCCTCTTCAGCCATATGGTCGAGATCATCTTCCGGGAAAGTAGAGAGCACACTTGCCAGACGCGCACGGTTGCACCGGCAGCCGAGACTTACCGCTCGCGGACGATCCACGATGACATCCTGTGAGCCGAACAGGCGTTCGATAAGGGTAGTGGCACTCAGCTTGGGGTCGAAAAGCTCGGCGGAGGTCAGGGTATTGCCCAGAACGCTCGCCGTCTCCCAAGCATCCTCATCGCTATCGGCCCCTGAAGAAATTCCGCCCTCTTCGGCAATCTTTTCGAGAAGAAGAGCCCCGGCCTGCCAGCCATCCGGGGTCTTCTCGCAATAAAGGCGCATCCAGCACTGATGCTGCTCACTGGTGGCGAAATAATGCATGGCCATATCGGCAAGGGTTTCGCCCTCAAGCGCTACAATGCCTTGATGGCGCTCGGTGTGAGCCCCCTGATCAATCGTGAACGCGAAATATCCCTCGCCGAGAAGCGAGCGGGCCGACCCGGTTTCGAGTGTGTCGGGCGACCGCAGATAAAACCGCAATTCACCGGCGTCGGTGCAATCGGTCACCAGCATGGAGACTGGACCATCGCCCTTGATCTGCAGCGAGAATGATCCCTTGAACTTCAGACCGGCACTCAGGCCGGCAACAAGCGAGAGCGCTTCACCGGCGAGAATGCGGCCGTCATCCGGAATATCGTGACGCGTCAGCATGATGTCAGCCAGCTTGCCAAGCCGTACCAGTCGCCCACGCACCGGTCGCTTCGCCAGATGAAATGGCGTGATGCCATGCGAGATCACCAGATCAGGCACTTCATCCGGGCGTTGCGTATCAAGAAAGGCAGGTGTCTCGATCATCTGTGCTTCAACAATTACTTCATACTCAGGGTGAAACCATCACCCGACCGGGTCAGGCCGGGCTACCGAAGTCGCGCCAGTTCTCGCCCCCAAGAACCCAGAGCAGAAGACCTTTCTGGGCATGGAGGCGGTTTTCGGCCTCGTCAAACACAACGGAGGCCGGGCTTTCAAACACGTCTTCGGTCACTTCCTCACCGATATGGGCAGGCAGGCAGTGCATGAACAGGGCCCCTTCGGGCGCTTTCTGCATCAGGGCCGTATTGACCTGGAAAGGGCGCAGGGTGTTCAGACGCACCGCCGATTCCTCATCGGACATGCTGGTCCATGTATCGGTTACGATGCAGCCTGCCTCCCTGACGGCCTCGATGGGGTCATGAACAAGGCGGATGTTCCCCCCTTCAGCGCGTGCCCAGTCCAGAACGTCCTGACGGGGCTTCATGGATTCGGGTGTTGCAAGGGTGAGAGAGAACCCGAAGCGGACGGCGCCTTCGATCAGGGACGCAGCCACGTTGTTGCCATCACCGATCCATGCCCAGTGCGAGCCCGCGACAGGACCGCGATGCTCTTCATAGGTCATGATATCCGCTAGGATCTGCACGGGATGCGAGTCCGGAGTCAGCCCGTTGACGACGGGGATGGAACTCCAGCGGACCAGTTCGCCCAGCATATCCGTCTCGCCGGTGCGGACAACGAGAACGTCCAGAAAGCGCGAAAGAACTCGCGCTGTATCGGCAAGGCTTTCGCCTCTGCCGATCTGCATGTCTGACGGCGACAACACAGAGACATCGCCGCCCAGTTGACGCATGCCAACCTCGAAAGAGAGGCGCGTACGTGTGGAAGGCTTGGACAGCATCAGCCCAAGCGTACGTCCGGCTAGCGGGTGCGCGGGATGCATCGGAGCGCGGCGGTTATTCTGCATCGCCTTGACCGCACGACCGACATCGATGATGTCGCGCAGCGTGGCGCTGTCGAGGTCGCGCAGGTCGAGGAAGTGGCGGATCGGTGTATG
>NZ_AYXS01000034.1:52896-53027 GCF_000505765.1 Asaia sp. SF2.1
AGCGCTGGCGTTCGTCTGAATGGTCATGCCTGGCTCTCCGTCCGGCTGTTCGTCTTGTTGTCTGATGTCGCGTCTTCCTGCGCTTCCAGTGCCCGGGCCGCTTGTGAAAGGATGGCGCAGGCTTCGCGACA
>NZ_AYXS01000034.1:53084-55626 GCF_000505765.1 Asaia sp. SF2.1
GTCTTCCCGGGTCACAACCAGCGGCGGCAGGAGCCGCAGCACATTCTCACCTGCTGTCACGGTGAGGAGGCCTTCAGCCATGACCTGAGCCTGCACCTGGGCAACAGGCATCCTGCATTTCAGACCCCACATCAGACCGCGGCCACGAGCAAGCTCAAATACGCGCGGATGATCATGCACCAGAGCCGCCAGTTCATTGCCGAGCATGGTGCCCTTTTGCGCAACGTCATCGAGAAAGCCATCGGCAAGAATGACATCCAGCACGGCGTTGCCAGCAGCACAGGCCAGCGGATTGCCGCCAAAAGTCGTGCCATGCGAACCTGCACCCATCGATGCGGCAACTTCCTCACTGGCAAGAATGGCCCCCATGGGGAAACCACCAGCAATGCCCTTGGCCACCGAGATGACATCAGGTGTGACGCCATACCACTCATGAGCAAAGAGTTTGCCGGTGCGGCCCATGCCGGTCTGAACCTCGTCCAGCGCAAGGATCAGGCCAAATTCGTCGCAAACCTGGCGCAGCCCGGTCATGAACTGCGGATCAGCCTGCTTGATGCCTGTCTCGCCCTGGATGGGCTCGATCATGATGCCGGCTGTCTCGGGCGTGATGGCGGCACGCAGCGCATTCATGTTGTTGAAGGGGACGTGATCGAAGCCCTCGACAGGGGCACCAAAGCCTTCGAGATAGGCCGGGTTGCCCGTGGCGGCGATCATGGCGAGCGTGCGCCCGTGAAAGGCTCCGTTGCAGCAGATGATGCGCGTGCGCTCGGGATGACCGCGACCTGCCTGGGTCTTGCGGATCATCTTGACCATGCCTTCATTGGCTTCTGCGCCGGAATTGCAGAAGAAGACGCTGTCGGCAAAGGAATGAGCCACCAGCCTGTCGGCCAGTTTCTCGGCCTGCGGGATGCGATACAGGTTGGACACGTGCATGACGCGTGCGGCCTGTTCGGCGATCGCCTTGACCAGCCCCTCATGACCATGCCCGAGCGACGAGACGGCAATACCCGCCCCGAAATCGAGAAATCGTCGCCCGTCAGCCGTGTACAAGCAAGCGCCCTGACCATGCTCGAAAGCAAGGTCGACTCGTTTGAATGTTGGCATCAGAGCGGAAATCATGGCGATATGAGAGCCCGGTTGAAATGGATTGGAGAGATGCAACAACAAGAGCCCCGCACCTGAGGAATCAGGGCAGGGCACGGGCTGCTGCCTTACCATGATGGGGTTAATCCCCCCGGTTCGTCAAATTCAGTCTGTTATGACGTGATAAAACAGGTCGCGCGCCAGCCAGCATCCGACACGTATGCCGCGCAGGGCCTGAGCCGCATCCCGCTGGAAAGAGAGCGTCCAGTACCCCGGCGGCGAATGATCGAGCGCACGCAGACACGGGATAAGCCAGACATCATCCCCAAGCGGCAGAAGCCTCTCCATGCGCCCTTGCCCCAGCATGCCTGAGAAGGCGCCATAAAGTGCGCCGCCTGCATCGGACAGGGTCAGGATGCTGTCGAGTTCCTCACACAGATACCTCCCTGCCAGATCCTGATGCGATTGTGTCATGGCCAAACGCGACAGGATACGCTGGGTATTTTCCTGCGGACGGTTCATGATCAGGCCGCGCTCGGGGTGCCTGTCATCCTGAAATGTCACGGTGGTGCCGTCGCGACCAGCACCGCTCTGGGTCCAGTTATCCAGGCGCTCGGGCGGATAGGCATAACGAAGCGCCAGATTGTTGCCTGACGCGCCATTCTGATCTGACGATGTGACCGTGGCCGAAAGACCGTTCTGCGCGTCGAGATAATGCCCAATTATGGCCGGGTTACCGGGCGCCTTTGTAGGCGGGGATGGGGGGATGCCGAGCGCGGCCCCCGCCAGTTCTGCCGCCGCCGAATGTGCCTCTGACATGTGGTTGAACATGACCACGACCGACAGCCGTTCCTGTGCCAGGTGCAGTCTGTGGCTACGCCAGCCGCGCAGGGCGCCGCCGTGTCCGGTCATGGCATGGCCAAACAGGCGTCCGCGCTGCAACCCGAAGCCGTAGCGGGCGGGGGTGCCATCGCTGAAGGTTACGGGCGCGCTGAGCCGGTTATAGAACCCTTGGGGATCATCGCGCTGGGCGTCGATCGCACATTCCCAGGCAATCATATCGTCCAGACTGGCCCCCAGCCCGGCATCGCCCGTCCAGAAGATGTTGTTGACCGCCTGACGATAGCCGGTGGCTTCACTGCCCTCATAGCCTTGCGTTCCGTCCGGCATGGATTGCGTGTTTGCCGCAAGAAAGGCGCTTTTCATGTCATAGCGTTCGAAAATCCGTGCGCGCAGCAATTCAGCAAAGCTCTGCCCTGTGCAGGCCTCAAACGCTTCGGAAATGAGATGGAAGTTCTGGTTGACGTAGGAGTAGCTGGTGCCGGGCCTGAAATGCAGGGATCTGGTGCCGGCAATCACCCGTCGTGCCTCTGCCAGACCAAAAACCGACTCCGTAGGGGCGCCATGCAGCATGGCCACCGCCCAGTAATCACGCAGACCTGACTGGTTGTGAGCGAGG
>NZ_AYXS01000034.1:55696-59891 GCF_000505765.1 Asaia sp. SF2.1
GGGCCTTGTCCGTTACGGCGTCGAGCAGGGCGCAGGTGAACTGCTTCGTGATCGAGCACATGCGAAACAGTGTCTGCGGCGTGAATGGCGTACGGGTTTCGGCGTTGGCAAAGCCCCAGCTATGTCGCGCAATGATCTCGCCCTTTTGGATCACCGCGGCTGCCCCGCCGGGCCCCGGATAGGCAGCGGGCAGGGTCGCGAGAACACGATCGAGCAGAGCGTGAGGCATGGGGAATCTCCGGCGGGTTTTTACCATGTTGCTGCCATGAAATTATGGCACACTCCTTCCATGTCAGCGATTCCGGATCAGACTCCCCCGCCGACAGCGGAAACACTGCGTGAGGCGGCCCTGCGTCATCTGGCGCGCTTTGCCGCGACCGAACAGGGGCTTGCGCAGGTGCTCGACCGCGCCGTGATGCGCTGGGCGCGTAAATTCGCCACCCAGGGAGGCGAGACAGACCAGATCGACTCAGAGCGCGAGAAAAGCCGCGCCGTTATTGCCGCAATCGTGAGCGATATGCGTCGTATCGGCGCACTGGATGATGCCGCCTTCGCGCGTTCCCGCTCGCTCAGCCTGACCCGGTCCGGGCGGTCTCGTCGTGCCGTGGCGGCCAGCCTCACCCAGAAAGGGATCGGGGCCGAGACGTTGGGCGAGGCGATGGAAGAGGCTCTCGGCCATCGGCATGACGACGAGGCAAAGGAGCGTGAGCTGGCGGCAGCCCTTGTTCTGGCACGCAAGCGTCGGCTTGGCCCCTTCAGCCGGGATGAGGGCGAGATGGCCCGCAGTGACGCAGGGGAGGCTCATCAGCGGGCCCTGGCGATTTTTGCCCGCGCCGGATTTGGCCGAGACGTGGCCGAACAGGCGCTGGCTCTGGATCTGACAGAAGCGGAGGATCGCGTCATGGCGCTCAAATCGTCATGAGAGACACTGGGTTGGAAAGAAGGACCTTGCGCAAATTAAGCCCGTTTCTCGGGCGTGGGTTGGGGCTGGGCCTGTGTCTGGGGCTCGCTGCCTGTGGGGGTGGCCCGCGGGAATATAGCCGTGCCAGTTTCAATGGCCCGCTCCAGTGCGCACCTTATGCACGAGCCAAGACAGGCGTGGCACTTTATGGGGCTGCATCATCATGGTGGCGTGGTGCCTCAGGCAAATACCGGCGAACGCAGACGCCGGCGCAGGGCGAGATCCTTGTGTTTCGCTCGACCGGACGCCTGCCATCAGGTCATGTTTCTGTGGTGCGCAGTACGGTCTCGTCGCGCAAGATCCTCGTGGAACATGCCAATTGGGAGCCGGGCCGGATTGATCGATCCGTGCCGGTCATTGATGTCTCTCCCGGGAATGACTGGTCTCTTGTGCGCGTTTACTGGGCCCCCATCAGGAGCCTCGGTGCGCGTGCCTATCCCACTTACGGCTTTATCGTACCGCGTGATCTGGACGATATTGCGCGCTTGCAAGTGGCGCGTGATCACGCCATGTGAGAAGCGAGAAAAAAGACGGCTGGATGGTCCCGTCACACAAGGAGAGAGATTATGGGTAGCATGAGTCCCCTGCACTGGCTGATAGTGCTTGCCGTTGTGCTCATCCTGTTCGGTGGTGGCAGCAAGATCAGCGGGCTGATGGGCGACTTTGCGAAGGGCATCAAATCCTTCAAGAAGAACATGGCCGAAGACGAATCCATGGACACCCATCCGGCCCAGCCCAACGGGCAGATTGCCCCCCCGCCGCATGGCAACGCCCAGGGCGCGCCGCAGGGCGTTCCTCATGGGAATTTTCAGGCACCCCAGTACACGCCTCCGGTTTCCGGCGGCAGTGTGAACAACACCAATCACTGAGCTGTTCATGACCGAGGTTTCTGACCGGCTCTGGTCGGGTGCTGTGCAGGATGTGATCCGGGCCGGACAGCGAATGGACCAGCGCGGCTGGGTTCCTGCCACGGCGGGCAATCTGAGTCGACGCCTGTCTGACGGGCGCATCGCGATTACACGCTCCGGAGGTCACAAGGGCTTCCTGACCGAGCAGGATGTGATCGAGATTGACCCGCAGGGGCACCCGCTTGATGCGACGCAAAAGGCCAGTGCCGAGACATTGCTGCACACACAGCTTTACGCTTTCGATCCTTTGGTCGGGGCAGTACTGCATGGTCATTCTGTTGCAGCAACCGTGCTTTCCATGGCGATGCCGGGGGCGTCCCTCACTTTGGCAGGTTACGAACTGCTGAAGGTTTTCGAGGGTCAATCGACCCACGCGACGTCCATTGACGTGCCTGTTTTCGACAACGACCAGGATATCGCAAGGCTGGCAGGTGTGGTCGCGCCCTCGCTCGGGAAAATGCCTGCGGGCTATATCATCCGGGGGCATGGTGTTTATGTCTGGGGGCGGGACATGGCGATGGCGCTGGCCCGTCTCGAAGGGCTGGAATTCCTGCTGGCCTGCGAACTCGAAAGGCGGAAAGCATGAGCCGACTGACGATCTATCGCGATGACGCGCCTGAGACCATTCTGCTCGATACGCAGGATGGACGTGAAATCGCAGAGACGCTGCGCCCCCTCAATGTGCGTTTCGAGCGCTGGCAGTCACCCGTGACGCCGGCGAAGGACGCGGCGCCTGAGGAAATTCTGGAGGCGTATCGCCCCTATCTCGACGGACTGATGGGTGAGACCGGCGCAGGCAGTGCCGACGTGGTGCGGTTTGATCGCCACACCCCCCAGATTGCCGCCATGCGCGAAAAATACCTGTCTGAGCATACCCATAGCGAAGATGAGGTTCGTTTCTTCGTGCATGGGCAAGGGGCCTTCGTGCTCCATGTGGGCGACAAGGTCTATTCCGTGCTCTGTGTTCAGGGTGATCTGATTTCCGTTCCGGCGGGAACGCCTCACTGGTTCGATGCCGGTCTGTCGCCCGACGTCGTCGCGCTGCGCGTCTTCACAGACACGACAGGCTGGGTTGCCGATTACACCGGTGACGAGATTGCCCGTCGTTTTCCCGTCACGATCCCGGATATTGCCGCATGAGCGCTATTCGTCTGGTTCTGCTCGATATCGAGGGAACTACCCTGCCGATTTCCTTCGTCAAGGATGTGCTGTTTCCGTATTCGGACAAGGTCATGCCCGATCTGCTGCGCGAAAAGGCCAACGATCCGCTGGTCAAGGTCGCGCTGGCCGATATCGAGGCGGCCAATCCCGGATGCGATCCTGTAGCTCAGCTCCATGACTGGACGGTACGCGACGAGAAGGTAGCCCCTCTGAAGTCCCTGCAAGGCCTTGCCTGGAAAACGGGTTTCGAAAGCGGGGAGCTCAAGGCCCGTCTCTACCCAGACGTACCCTCTGCCCTGAAGGCGTGGCACAAGTCAGGGTTGCGCCTTGCGGTGTACTCTTCGGGCTCCGCCAGCGCGCAGCGCCTGCTTTATGGCTATTCCGATGCGGGTGATCTGACAGATCTGTTCGAAGCATTTTACGACCTCGATATCGGCGGCAAGAAGATTGCCGAGAGCTATCGCGAGATTGCTGCCCGTGCAGGTGTTGCCCCCGAAGAGATCCTGTTCCTTTCCGATATAGGGGCCGAGCTCGACGCCGCTCTTGAGGCCGGGCTCAAGGTCTGCCAGCTTGTTCGTGCCGAGGATGGCACCCAGCCTCATGCAGGTGTTCGTCAGGCTATCGACCTGGCAGGTGTCAGCCGACAGTTCGAGCTGCCGGTTTCATGACCCTGTACGAGAACTGGACGGCGATACCCGCAAAAGCCCGTGGTGCCGCCGTAGCTCTCGGTAATTTCGATGGTGTGCATCTCGGGCATGTCCATCTTCTCAGATCCCTCCATGGTGCGCGGCCCGATCTGGCGCTTGGGGCAGTCACCTTCGAGCCGCATCCGCGCGAGTATTTTCGTCCTCAGGACCCACCCCTGCGTCTCATGCTGCCCGAGACAAGAGCCTTCTTTCTGCATGAGCAGGGCGTACGCTCCATCTTCCAGCTACCGTTCGATGCCGATTTCAGTCATCTGAGCCCGGACCAGTTCGTCGAGGATGTGCTTCACAACGCGCTGGGCGTGCAACATGTGGCGTGCGGGCCTGACTTCGCTTTCGGCCATCGCAGAGCGGGCAATATCGACTACCTCGCGCGCAAGCTCGAAACGCTCGGTATCGGGCTGACTGTGGTGCCGCCCCTGACCGATATCAGCGGTCCTTTTTCGTCCTCACGAATCCGG
>NZ_AYXS01000034.1:59939-63234 GCF_000505765.1 Asaia sp. SF2.1
CGTCTGCTTCAGGAAGGTTACCCCGAGCGCGCCGCTGAGGAACTGGGCCGGTCATGGTTCATCCGGGGCGAGGTCGCCCATGGCGATAAACGCGGGCGCCTTCTTGGTTTTCCTACGGCCAATATTCCCCTCGGACGACATGTTGAGCCCGCACGTGGTGTTTATGCCGTGACAGTGCACCATCCTGACGGACGGATCAGTCCGGGTGTCGCGAATATTGGCCGCCGTCCGACAATCAATGACGGACAGGAAAGTCGGCTCGAAGCGCATCTTTTCGACCTGAATGAAGATCTTTACGGTCAGACGCTTGAGGTCAGTCTGCACAAGCTTCTGCGTGATGAGCGTCGATTCAACGGCCTTGACGAACTGAAGGCACAGATTGCCGAGGATGCTGCAAGCGCACGTCTTGTGCTTTCCGCTCTTCCTTGATCGAACACGCGAGACCCTTATTTTGTCTGACAGAAGTCTGATCAGGGGCATCAATCACGTCACGCTCTGTGTTCGCGATCTCGATCGGTCGATTCCGTTTTACCGCGATCTTCTTGGCTGCGCCCTTCGTGAGAGATGGGAGAAGGGAGCGTATCTCGAGGCTGGCTCCCTTTGGCTTTGTCTTGAGTTGCTGCCTGACTCGCAAGCCATTTCCCGGCGTGATGACTCCCATCTGGCTTTCACTGTCGAGCCCGCAGGTTTTACCCCGATGTGTGAGAGGCTCCTCGGCAAGGTAACGCTCTGGAAGCAGAACAGAAGCGAAGGCGATTCGCTCTATTTTCTCGATCCCGACGGTCACAAGCTCGAAATCCACGTGGGATCACTGTTGACCCGTTTGCGATCGCTACATGCCGCATCAGGCGGGGATCATTGGACGATGACCCTGACAGGAAGGGCCTGAGGTGGACTTGCCTTTTTTGTGAAGTTTTAGATGTTTTATCTCACATGACATGATGTTATAGATTACCCACGGTTAATGAGGCGTGGGAGGCTGTCATGTTCGGTGCGATGCAAATGTATCAGATGCAGGCAATGGAACAGCATATCGCCCAAAAAGAGAACCGCCGCCGTGAGAGCGTTTCACGCTTGATGCGCCTGCGCGATTTCCTGCGGCAGGACCTCGCTTCACTTGGTGAGCAGATCGACACGACACTCGATGCCGTCTGTTCCGGGCCCGGCCTTCCGACGACGAGAATTCGCCGATCGTAAGGCCGATAGGCAGCGGGCTGGGGTTGTGATCGGGGTGCGCCTGGTCAGTTGACGATCGTGCATGAAAACGGGGTCTGGAGAACGCGATAGAACTCCTTGCCATGCAGGAAAAAGATCAGTTTTAGCGACACATTTCCGTCCATCAGAAACTTCAGATTGGTGTTGCAGTAACGATTGGCCGTCGCGTCATAGAGAAGCTGCTTGAGCTTGTCTCTGGAGAACGTCTGGATACAGTTGTCAGCCTCCCGGGTCAGTTCGATTTCCTCAACGAGAATCCGCCCGTCCCGACTGGTCGCCGTGATCGTTTCCATCTCATTTTCATAATCGGGTGCTTTTTTGTTGAGAACGGCAACCACCCTGTCGATCTGTGCAATCGTGATTTCAGTATCGAATTTGAACTCTCCAGCACGAGACTCTGTACATGCCAGGCACGACACGATTGAAAGAGCGAGCAGGATAAGGTTCTTCATCGGATTTTCCCGTATTTTCAGTAATGGTAACATCAAATACAGATTGATGACATGCCTCCTGACAGTGAAGGCAGCGTATATCGTTGCCAGATCCATTCCTTCGCCGACCGTTATCCAGCCCCGATCCTCGCCGCATTGCACCTCGGCACTTGACCCGCGAGCCTCCCTATTCGCATAACTCCCGGTTCCCTGACTCCGTCGATTGATCGAAAATGCCTGATTCCAAAAGCCAAGATCCTCAGGACCGTTATCGCGACACGGTCTTTCTGCCCCGTACCAGCTTCCCGATGCGTGGCAATCTGCCGACACGTGAGCCGGAAATTCTGGCGCGCTGGGAGTCGATGGGGCTGGATGAGAGCATTATCGAGGCAGGCAAAGGCAAGCCGGTCTTCACCCTGCATGATGGCCCGCCCTATGCAAACGGTCACCTGCATATCGGTCACGCCCTGAACAAGATCAACAAGGACGTGATCAACCGTGCCCAGCGCATGAATGGCGCCCGTGTGCGCTATGTGCCTGGCTGGGATTGTCACGGTCTGCCGATCGAATGGCGTGTCGAGGAAGAATACCGCAAGGCAGGCAAGAACAAGGACGATGTGCCTGTTCTGCAGTTCCGCGCCGAATGTCGCGAGTACGCGCGTCGCTGGCTCGACATCCAGGCCGAGGAATTCAAGCGTCTGGGCGTGCAGGGCGAGTGGAAGAACCGCTACGCCACCATGGATTTTTCATCCGAATCTGCCATCGTGGGCGAGATCGGCAAGTTCCTGCTGAATGGCGGACTGTATCGCGGCCTGCGCCCGGTCATGTGGAGCCCGGTCGAGAAGACAGCGCTCGCTGAAGCCGAGATCGAATATCACGACATCACCTCCACCACGATCCATGTGGCCTTCCCCATTGAGGCAGATCCGACGCCCGGTCAGGCTCTTCAGGGGGCTTCTGCGGTTATCTGGACCACCACGCCCTGGACGATTCCGGCCAATCGCGCCCTCGCCTATGGGCCTGAAATTGCCTATGTCGTGCTGCGTGCCGACATCATGGAAGAGAACAGCCTCGTTGCTCCCGGCTCACGTTTTCTGGTCGCCGAAGAGCGCGTAAGCGATTTCTGCAAGCAGGCCGGTATCCAGGACCATCACATTCTCTACACCCTGCCCGGTGAGGCGCTCGAGGGCACGATCTGTGCCCACCCGCTGCGTGGCTGTGGCTATGAATTCGATGTGCCGATGCTGCCCGGCGAGTTCGTGACGACCGATGCCGGTACGGGCCTTGTGCACATGGCCCCGGCTCATGGTCAGGACGACTTCCTGCTGACACGGCAATACGGCATTGAAGTGCCCGAACTGGTGCAGGATGACGGCACCTATGCGCCGTGGGTTCCCCATTTTGCCGGTATCCACGTGTTCAAGGCGGCTGACCCGGTCTGCAATGCCCTGACCGAGGCGGCGCAGCGCTGGGCTGCCAATGGCGATGCCGCTGCGGGCCTCGTGGCCCGGTCGAGCATCGTGCACTCCTATCCGCATTCATGGCGCTCGCGTAAGCCGATCATTTTCCGCGCCACCCCGCAGTGGTTCATCCGCATGGATGGCGATCAGGCCCTGCGTCGTAAGGCGCTGGATGCGCTGGCAGATGTC
>NZ_AYXS01000034.1:63347-71996 GCF_000505765.1 Asaia sp. SF2.1
GCATCAGTCGACAGCGCGCCTGGGGCGTGCCGATTGCCGTTTTCGTGGAAAAGAGCACGGGCGAGGTGCTGCGTGATCCGGCGGTCATGCAGCGTATCGTGGATGCCATGGCCGAGCATGGTGCCGATATCTGGTACAGCGCTGACCCTGCCACCTTCCTGGGTGAGGGACGTGACCCCGCGCAGTACGAACAGGTGTTCGACATCGTCGATGTCTGGTTTGAAAGCGGCTCGACCCACAGCTTCGTGCTGGGTCAGGATGGCCTGAATTTCCCGGCCGATCTCTACCTTGAGGGCTCCGATCAGCATCGCGGCTGGTTCCAGTCCTCGCTGCTCGAGAGCGTCGGCACACGTGGCGTGGCCCCCATGAAGGCCATCGTCACCAATGGCTTCGTGCTCGATGAGCAGGGCCGCAAGATGTCGAAGTCGCTGGGCAATGTGATTGCCCCCAAGGAAGTGACCGACAAGCTGGGCGCGGATATCCTTCGCCTTTGGGTTGTCAATTCCGACAGCAACGAAGACCTGCGTATCGGCAACGAGATCCTCAAGCAGCAGGGTGAGCTTTATCGTCGACTGCGCAACACGCTGCGCTGGCTGCTGGGCGCGCTCGACGGGTTTACCCCTGAAGAGGCGGTACCTTTCGAGCAGCTTCCCGAGCTGGAGCGCTATATCCTGCATCGCCTGAGCGATCTGGGCGGTCTTCTCAAGCAGGCGGTCCAGACCCATCAATGGGTGGGCGTGTATCCGATGCTGCACGGGTTCTGCACGACCGATCTTTCGGCCTTCTATTTCGACGTGCGCAAGGATGCGCTCTATTGCGATGCGCCGTCCTCACTGCGTCGTCGTGCTGCCCGCACCGTGCTCGATATCCTGCACCGTGCCCTCGCCACCTGGCTTGCACCGGTTCTGGTCTTCACGGCTGAAGAAGCCTGGACATCGCGCTTTGGCGAAGAGAGTTCGGTGCATCTGCAGGCATTCCTCGAGCCCGATCCCGCCTGGCATGATACGGTTCTGGGCGAGCGCTGGAACCGTATCCGTGCTCTGCGCCGCGTCATCACGACCGAGCTTGAGGGCGCGCGTCGGGGTGGCGTGATCGGCTCGTCGCTCGAAGCCCGTCTCAGCCTGCCCCTGACCGAACAGGAACAGGCCGTGTTTGGGGACGTCGACTGGGCTGAACTCGCCATTGTCTCGCAGGCCGATATCCAGCTCCTGACCAATGTGCCGTCGCTTTATATCGATGACAGCGCCACCACCGAGCACGAGGGCATTGTCAGCGCTCATCCGGGGCCGGGTGTGGGCGAGGCAGAGGGCAGCAAGTGCCTGCGCTGCTGGCGTGTGCTGCCCGAAGTCGGGAGCCAGACCTCCCATCCGGGTCTCTGCCTGCGCTGTAGCGATGTGGTGACAGCGTGAAATCAGCCAAAGTCACACTCTCCTTCGGTCGGCCGGCAACCTTGCTGGCCGGTCTGGCAGCGTTCATCGTGGTGCTTTGCGCCGATCAGGGCAGCAAATGGTGGATCCTGAACGTCTTTGACCTTCCCGCAAAAGGGAGCGTGGTCATTGCGCCGGGGCTGAACTTCACGATGGTGTGGAACCACGCCGTGACGTTTGGGATGCTCGGCGGCGTCGGCCGCTACGGGCCGTTGCTGTTTTGCACAGTGGCCCTCGTCGCCGTGTTGGCCCTGCTATGGCAGACATTGCGTACGTCGCGCATGGTCGTGGCCATTGCCTCGGCTGCCATTGCCGGCGGCGCGGTCGGGAATGTCATCGACCGTATGCGCTTTGGCGCTGTGGTCGATTTCATTCATGTCCATGCCTATGGCTGGAGCTGGTATGTTTTCAACGTTGCCGATTCGGCCATTGATTGTGGTGTGGTTGCCTGGGTGATCGACTCCATTCTGGCAGATCGTCGCCAGTCAGCTTCCAGCGGAAAGCCCTCACCTGTTTCGGATGGCGCCTCCGATCACGGTTCGGTACATCGCGAGCATTGATCTCTTGTCGATGCCGAAACGCTCATTTAGGATCGGGTCCGATATGGCTCAGCTCTCCCTTCCGTCCGTCCTCCGCGTCCTGCCGGTTCTCGGCCTGACAGCGCTCCTTCCGGCCTGCTCCGGCTCTGACGTCTCGCGCGCGTTCGGTCTCGAACGCTCGATGCCGGATGAGTACACGGTCACGACCCGTGCGCCCCTCTCCATGCCGCCGTCAGAGCAGCTGAGCCTGCCGGGGCAGGGTGACCATACGGCGGAGGAAAACCCCCGTATCCAGGCGCTTGAAACGCTCTCGCCCAATGCGGCCCTGCACCCCACTACCGGCAGCAACAGCGCCGGTCAGCAGGCTCTGGTCGGGCAGGTGGATCAGGCATCGAAGGCCCCCAACAATGCCGAGCTCGGCGCTGCCGGTGCGGGTCTGACCGATGAACTCATGTTCTGGCGTGGTGGCAATGCGGGCAGCGTTGTCGATAGCGAGGCAGAAAACCGTCGCATCCAGCGTGCTTCTGCCCTGGGTCAAAACCCCTCCACCGGTGCCACGCCTACCAAAAAGTCGAAGAGCGCGTTCCTCGGCGTCTTCTGATGCCTGGTCATGACGCCGTCTGAGCGCCCCCAGCTTCAGCCCAAATTACGCCGCCTTTCCAGCCATGTGATCGATCTGATCGCGGCAGGCGAGGTGGTGGAGCGCCCGGCTGCTGCATTGAAGGAACTGGTCGAGAATGCGCTCGATGCTGGCGCGACCCGTATCGAGGTGGCTCTGGCCAGCGGCGGATGCGACCGCATCGAGGTTCTCGATAACGGCTGTGGCATGTCGCCCGATGACATGCTCATGGCTGTCGAGCGACACTGCACCTCCAAATTATCCGATGAGACACTGACCCGTATCGTCACGCTGGGCTTTCGTGGTGAAGCCTTGCCCTCCATCGGCGCTACAGCCAGACTGAGCCTGACCTCACGCCCGCATGATGCCGATACAGCATGGCAATTGCGCCTTGAGGGAGGTGTCCTGACCCCTCCATCCCCCGCGCCCGGTGCGCCCGGAACGCGCGTGGTGGTAGCCGATCTGTTCTTTGCCACACCCGCACGACGCAAGTTTCTCAAATCTGCCCGCGTGGAGGGCAGCCATGCCGAGGCGGTGATGCGCCGACTGGCACTGTCTGCCCCGCATTGCGCCATGCGTTTCACTTTGGATGAGCGTCTGGTTTTCGACTTCCCCGCCCATTCGACCATCGCCCGCGTTCAGGCGGTTCTGGGTGAAAGCGACTCCCTGATCGCATTGGATGAGGAGCGCAATGGCCTGCAACTGAGCGGTTTCATCTGTGGGCCCGCGGCCACGCGGGCCACGGCAGCCGCCCAGTTTCTGGTCGTGAATAACCGCCCCGTTGCTGATCCGCTGATGAAGACGGCCATACGTGTCGCCTATCGTCCTGTCATCGAACCGGGACGTCATCCTGTTCTGGCGCTCCACCTGCAACTGCCTCATGACCGCGTCGATGTGAACGTGCACCCGTCCAAGACCGAACTGCGTTTTGCCGATGAGGCCGATGTGCGCGGTCTGATGATTGGTGCCATGCAACGCGCTCTGGGGCATGGCGCAGGTGAGGGTGGCGTGAGGATACGTTTTGCCGCCTCGTCGCGTCAGGCCATCCACTATCCACCGCCCGACCCTGTGCGCCCGACGCCGGGTTTTCTGACGAGCCATGCCGCGCTCATCGGGAATGGCGCTCCCATGGCGACGGAGTCTGTCAGCCCGTATGGTGGCTTTCAAGAGCCGGACAGTCCTCGCGATGACCGCTCACCTGTCGCGTCGCTGGATGCATTCGAGCCGTCCTCCCGCCCGCTGGTTCAGCCAGATGCTACACAAATCGCGCGCTTTCCACTCGGCGCGCCGGTCGCTCAGGTTTTCGATACTTATATCCTTGCTGTCGGTCAGGATGGTGATCTGATCCTTGTCGATCAGCACGCCGCCCATGAACGTCTGACCCATGAGAAACTGCTGGCTCAATACACGAGCGGGTCACTCAAGGCGCAGCGCCTCCTGCTTCCCGAGGTCATCGACCTGCCGCCCGGTCAGGCAGGGCGACTTATGGAGTGGAAAGAGGCGCTCGAGGCGCTGGGTCTGGAGATCGAATCCTTCGGTGGAGGCAGTGTGCTGCTGCGCACCATGCCCGTACTGCTTCAGGGCGGTGACGGGAGCGCCTTGCTGCGCGATCTCTCGGAAGAACTGGCGGCAGACCCCGACCTGACGCCGGGTGACAGCGCAGCCCTGGAGCGTCGTATCGATGCCGTGATTGCCCGCATGGCGTGCCACGGCAGTATCCGTGCCGGGCGGCGGCTACAGCAGGACGAGATGGCGGCGCTCCTCCGACAGATGGAACAGACGCCGCGCGCAGGCACGTGCTCGCATGGTCGGCCAACATGGTTGCGCCTTGGACGGGACGAGCTGGAAAAGCTTTTTGGCCGGATACGCTAGGCTGATTTCCAGCCCTTTAAGCCCGACCTTGCACGCCCTGCCGTAGCGGGGTGCACAGGGCCAGAGGGAAGGGGCAGGAATTCAGGAAGGGCTATGAGCCATCTTGTGACGCTTGGCGGCAGACGGATGCGTGACTGCTACGACATCACCGGAAACGAACAGGATTGAGTCGACAGCGTTCTGCAGCGCATCGGCAGCCGATTTCGTATCGTCGCCATCCATGAATACGGAAGCGCGATGCACGTCACCCGAGATCATCTCCAGTGGTGCCAGAGCCACGACGTATTGCACGCTCGTGCCTACGACATGAAGATCCTGATTGACCAGCTTCGTGTCCCCCGCCTTGAGATGCTGGTTCGCACTGGCAAGAGCGGTCTGCTGCGCCGGAGCCAGCGTATCGGTCACGGCATATTCGCCGCCAACGGGCAGCCAGTGCAGGGGCACGCCACTGGCAGCAACGCGCTTGGGCATGCCGTGGCTTGGGACAGGTTGCATGGCATCCTCGGCCTTGATGAAGGCCTTGCTATCCTTTGCGGCCTTTTCCAGGCGGGCCTCAGCATCGTTGATCAGGCTTTGTGCCTGCCCGTTCTGATTGTTTGTCAGGGCCTGCTGCGCCAGAAGGATGTTGGCAAATGCCTTCTGCCCGTCCTTGGACAGACGGCCAAAGTCACGGGTGGCGTTCACCTGATCTGCCTTCATCATGGCAACGCTGCGAGCAGAGCTATCATCACCGGGGGCGGCAGCAGAAGCCGGCGTAACAGCAAACCCGGCGGACAGTGCAACAAGCGCAGCACCCGCACTCATCAGTCGACGCATCAGTAATCTCCTCAATACATATCCCGCAAATCGGGATTTCGAGGATCAGAACGATGTCTCGACCGGCTTGTTGCATGACAAGGCTGTTAACACGACGCCATCATAACCCGGATGTCTGTATTTCTTCAGGTGGGAGGAACGGTTTTGCCATCTGAAGGGGGCTTGCGCGAGGTCAGAACATTGCCTGCCGAAGCTCCCGCAATGCACAGCACTCCCATCCAGCGCGCAATAGAGAGTGATTCACCCAGCAGCAGGAGGCCGGAAATGGAGCCCAGTACGGGCTCCAGGCTGAGGAGAATACCCAGATCGCGCGGCCCGAGGCGCCGCATGGCCATCATATCGAGAATATACGGCACGGCGGAGGAGAGAACCGCCACACCCACGGCCTGCATCCCCTGATGCGGATGCGTGATGGCAGGAGAGATGGCCGGTATCAGCCAGGGCAGCAGCAGGATACCCGCTGTGGTCATTCCCAGTGTCGTGGCCTGTGCCGCAGGCATGACACGTCCGATACGTGTTCCTGTCAGGATATAGACGACCCAGCCAACGGCGCTGGTGAGCGCTGCGATCACGCCAATCGGGTCCAGATGGCCTTCCACATGGTCGGGGCGCAGCAGCAGATAGAGGCCACCCAGAACCATACCCGCCCACAGCAGATCGAGCAGGCGACGTGAGCCGATAAGCGCGAGCGAAAGCGGTCCCATGAACTCGAAGGCGACGACGAGACCAAGCGGCAGTCGCACCAGAGCGATATAGAACGCGAAATTCATGACAGCCATTGAGGCGCCATAAGGCAGCAGCAGCTTCCACATGCCCGGTTTGAGCACGGACGGGCCGGGTCGCATGACGGTGAGCAGAATGACGGCGGCCAGACAGACGCGTAACCCCACCATACCTTCTGCACCGAAGAGCGGAAACAGGCTCTTGGCGAGCGCCGCGCCAACCTGAAAGGAGGAAATTCCACCAATCAGAAGGGCAAGGCCGCCTAGTTTGTCGAGACGGGTTGAGGTGGGGTGATCGAAAGCAGCCATCAGACGTCGAGCAATTCCGCTGTGCGGGCGTGCTCCTGAATGAAGCGAAAGCGCAGCTCAGGCTTGCGTCCCATGAGGCTTTCCACGCGATCGCTCGTGAGTGCCCTGTCCTCAGGCGGGGTGACAACCCGCAGCAGCGTGCGCTTGGCCGGGTCCATGGTTGTCTGCTTCAGATCCTTCACGGGCATTTCGCCAAGCCCCTTGAATCGCGAGATCTCGACCTTTGCGCCTTGCTTGAAGTCGCGCTTGAGACGGCGCACGCGGTCATCATCATCCATCGCATAGATGGTCTTGGCCCCATGCGTCAGGCGATAGAGCGGCGGCTGGGCGAGGTAGAGATGGCCCTTGCGCACCAGATCGGGCATTTCGCGGTAGAAGAAGGTCATGAGCAGAGAAGCGATATGCGCCCCATCCACGTCAGCATCGGTCATGATGATCACGCGTCCATAGCGCAGTCGGGCGACATCGAAGCTGGAGCCCGATCCGCAGCCAAGCGCCTCGACCAGATCGCGTAATTCCTGATTGGCCTTCAGCTTGTCCGCCGTGGCCGAGGCCACATTGAGAATCTTGCCACGCAGCGGCAGCACCGCCTGCGTTTCACGGTCACGGGCCTGACGGGCTGAACCACCAGCCGAGTCGCCCTCGACGAGAAAGATTTCGGTGTCGGCCGCGTTTTCGCGCGTGCAGTCTGTCAGCTTGCCGGGCAGGCGCAGGCGACGCGTGGCGCTCTTGCGCGGCGTGTCCTTGGTTTCGCGTCGGCGCAGACGCTCCTCGGCGCGCTCGATGATGAAAGCCAGAAGGTTATCTGCCTGAGCTGGGTTGCCGCCCAGCCAATGATCGAGCCGGTCACGCAAGGCACCCTCAACGAGGCGGCTGGCTTCCTGCGTCGTCAGCTTTTCCTTGGTCTGGCCCTGAAAATGCGGGTCACGAATAAAGACCGAGAGCTTGACCGCCAGCGCACCGAGCGCATCTTCCGCCGTTACTGCCGCCGCACGCTTCATGTTGCGGCTCTCACCCCAGGCGCGCAGCCCCTTGACGAGAGCCGATCTGAAGCCGGCCTCATGCGTACCGCCCTGAGGGGTCGGAATGGTATTGCAATAGGAGGTCATGCTCGACGCTCCCTGCTCCAGAAACGCCACGGCCCATTCCAGCTTGCCCCCGGTCCGGCCATCAGCGGCCTGGGGCAACTCTGCCTCACCCGCCCAGACCGGTGCCAGCAGGGCGGGGCTGGCACCCAGCTCTGCATTCAGGCTGTCTGCCAGACCATTGGGAAAGTGAATGGTCGCCTCGGCCGGTATCTCGTCCCCTGCCTTCAGCAGCGAGGGGTCGACACTCCATCGGATCGTGACACCGCGGAACAGCGCCGCCTTGGAGCAGCAGAGGCGGTAAAGCCGCAGCGGGGAGAAGCTGAGCCCGCCGAAGATTTCGGGATCGGGGGAGAAGCGTATGGTGGTTCCCCGGCGGTTGGGCGCATTGCCAACCTGCTGCAGGGGCGTCACCGGCTTGCCGCGGGCGTAATCCTGACGCCATAGCAGCTTTTCGCGGGCAACCTCGACTTCGAGCCGGTCCGAAAGGGCATTGACCACCGATGAGCCAACGCCATGCAGACCGCCTGACGTGTCATAGGCTTTGCCCGAAAACTTGCCGCCAGCATGGAGTGTGGTGAAAATCACCTCCAGGGCTGAGCGGTCGCGAAATTTGGGATGGGGATCGACCGGGATACCACGACCATTGTCGCGCACCATCAGCAGGCGGGGCCCCTCAAGGGCGAGGTCGATGACGCTGGCATGGCCCGCCACAGCCTCATCCATCGCATTGTCCAGAATTTCAGACGCGAGATGATGATAGGCTGTATCGTCGGTTCCACCGATATACATGCCCGGGCGCCGTCTGACCGGTTCGAGCCCTTCAAGGACTTCAATCTGGTCAGCGCCATAATTTTCCGGCACGGGGGCCTGCGCGGCCTTTCTAGGCCGACGCACGGGCTTTTCATCGCTCTTGAAGAGGTCGTCGTTCATATTGCGTTCTTGACGGCCTCGCCGGGGCGTCGTCAAGCGCCCCGTGCAGGATGAGGATCAGATTTTAGGCGCGTGTCTTGCGATGGGTGCGCCGTGTGGTCGTGCTGCGGCTATGGGAGACAGCTTCGGGGGCCGAGCAGGTTTCGAACGAGGCCGGCTGAACCACGTCCTTCGCATCGGCGTAATGCGCAAGATCGGCACCATCATCGAGGGCATCGACCTCGTCGAACATCGCGACCCGCTGCTGACAGAAGATCGTACCTGCCTTGAGGCCGCCTTCCGACTGCACATTGGCAAGCTGCGTGATGTAGTCGTCATGCGCCTTCA
>NZ_AYXS01000034.1:72034-72183 GCF_000505765.1 Asaia sp. SF2.1
TGGCGTTACGGCCATAGGCTGACTTGAAGTAAGTGTTGAGGCGTTCTTCCTCGGCAGCCAGCTTGGGGCGGAACTTCGCTACGAACGCGTTGTAGCGGTCCTGCGCGCTGCACGAGAGCGCCGTGACCATCAGTTCGCTCTTGAGACCC
>NZ_AYXS01000034.1:72254-75771 GCF_000505765.1 Asaia sp. SF2.1
TGCACATTGAAGGCTTCATGGGCGGGTGATTCGCTGCACCCGGCGGCGTAAGCGGCACCGGAGGCGAAAAAGCTGCCAGCGACAAAGGCGCAGGCGGTGAGACGCGCAAACGGGCGCAGGAGACGTTGCCGGGCTGAAAACGACATCAAGGGACTCCACAAGGGCACAAACTGGAAAGCCGGAAATGCTCCGGGCAGGGCAGGCGGGCAGCGCACCGGATCACGCGGTGTTCTGCAATACGGAACTTTATTCGATTATGTCGCAGCAATTGCGGCGAGAAAATGCCCGCAGGCAAGGGTATAGGCCGATTTTGTAAAAAAAAACCTGAGTGCCCTTTTCTTTTGTTTCAGCCCCCGCTTCCCCCTTCCTGCGGGGCGCGGCTTGCGCTAGGGCCATTGATGAATTTGTTTTCAGGTGCGCACGGCGCGCGTCTGAACATCTTGTGTCGGGCCTGCTGGTACAAAGAAGGCAGAATCGATTTTCGATGACATGTGATCAGTGGAGTTGATGGTGCGACTGCGTGGTTCTGCAATTACTCTCGTTTCGGCCCTGACCTTGGCGGCCTGCGCAACAAAGCCTGTCGTGCAGCGCGTCGTGCCCCCCAATCCCTTCGGCTACCAGAAGGTCTCTGCCGTCTGTAAGACGACCCCGGTCAAGACGGCGGCCGATGGCAGCATGACGGTCGACATGACCGTGCGTAGCGATGACGGTCTGTGTGCCCTGTCCGTGCAAAAGCCGGGCAACACCAATTACCGTTCGTTCGGTGTCTCGCCTGCCCCCGAGCACGGCAAGGCATTCATGTATAATTTCGATGACCATACCTATGTGACGTATACGCCCAGCACGGCCTATGCAGGCAAGGACAGCTTCACAGCGATCCTGATCCCCGGCGGTACCGAGCCGCGTACGAAGCTGACCGTCAATGCCATGGTCGATGCAACCGGCGTGACCGTTGCTGCCCCGCCAGCGCCTGTTCTGGCTCCTGCGGCCAAGAAGCCAGTTGCGAAGCGTACAGCGACACGTCGCAAGACCAGCAAGAAGTAAGGGTCACAGCCGGGGGGCTTTTCCAGGAGCCCCCCGGGTCAAACCTCCCAAGGGGTGGTTTCAGGCAATAGACCTAAGTGCGGCGGGGCTGTTTCCCGCGCGCGTGTTATCAGCTCCGACCCTGCGTTTCCTTCAGATCGAAAACGAAATCGGCTCGTGGACGGGCCGTCTGAGGCCCGCAGCCTCCGCCCGGCGCACCATTTCCTCAAGGGTCAGGGCGGCCATTTCACTGCGAACCGTCTCATCCAGAACCTGCCAGCAAGGCTCAATAACGCTGCGGAAAAGCGCTCCCTGAGCTGTCTCCTCGGTCCCGGCATCGTCTGACACAACTACGCGCACAATCTCATCGAGGCCGATATCGCGCTGTGGCCGCCCGAGGCGATAGCCGCCACGGGGCCCACGCACGCTTTCCAGCAATCCCGAGCGTGACAGCGCCTGAAGCAGAGGTTCGATCCCACGGCGGGCCAGCCCTGCGCGTTCGGCGATATCCCCGCCGCTCACCAGGCTTGAGCGCCCAGCATGGAAAGCCACATCGACCATGATGATCACGGCAACCATCGCCCTGTCCCTGCGGAGATACATGCAGATTTTTCCTCAATGACAAATTACGCGTAATGTAGCAGTTATTGCCTGCAAATCACAGGCCGGCATCGCAGGAAAGCCGACATTGCAGGAATCATCGTCCTGCCATCTCATACGAGGGACCCATCTATGACCATTCGACACGAAAAGGACGAGGCGCGTGGTTTCGCATCGCGCTATGCCGCACCGAGGGGCCGTGTCTATGAGTCGATTCTCGAAACGGTGGGCGGTACGCCGCTTGTGGCTGTCCCGCGCCTCACCGAGGCTGACAAGCTCCATGCCCGGTTGCTGCTGAAACTGGAATTCTTCAACCCGCTCGGCTCGGTAAAGGATCGTATCGGCCTCGCCCTGATCCAGCAGGCCGAAGCCCGGGGCGACATCACACCGGGACGTACCGTTCTGGTGGAACCGACCTCAGGCAATACCGGTATCTCCCTGGCTTTCGCCTCGGCGGCTCTGGGCTACAGGCTGATCGTGACCATGCCCGAGAGTGCCTCGATCGAGCGACGCAAGATGCTGCGCATGATGGATGCCCAGCTTGAACTGACGCCCGCAGCCCGCGGCATGGCCGGGGCCATTCTTCGCGCAGAAGAACTCGTCGCCTCGCTGCCCGATGCCTGGATGCCAAGCCAGTTTGATAATCCCGCGAACCCGGAAATTCATGCCCTGACCACCGCCGAGGAGATCTGGGAGGATACGCAGGGCAAGGTCGATCTGGTGGTGGCAGGTGTCGGTACAGGGGGCACGCTGACAGGGATCGCCCGCACCCTGCGTCCCCGAAAGCCCGAGATGCAGTTCTGGGGCGTCGAGCCCGCCGAAAGTGCGGTGCTGAATGGCGATGATCCCGGCCCGCACGGTATCCAGGGTATCGGCCCCGGATTCTGTCCGAACACGCTCGACTCCTCACTGCTCGACGGCGTGCTGGCGGTGTCCGAGCGCGATGCGATGGCGGCGGCACGGCGCTGTGCCCGCATCGAGGGTATCCCCATCGGTATTTCTTCCGGGGCCTCGCTCCATGCCGCTCTTGCGCTGGCGCAGCGCGAGGAAAACGCCGGCAAGACGATCGTCTCGATCGTACCGTCCTTTGCAGAGCGCTACCTCTCGACGTCACTCTTCAACGGGCTTGTCTGATCACCAGGCATGAAAAAGCCCTGAATCCGCCAAGCGGCTCAGGGCCTGTTTCATTGTCATCCGACCATGTCCGTAGCACGTCGATCCACCACGCGGCCTGTCAGGCAGCGTGGTGGCCCTGATCAGTGCAGGATGATTTCTACACGGCGGTTCTGCGGTTCACGCGTGTTGGGGCCGGTCTGGACAAGCGGGTTGCTCTCACCATAGCCCTTGACGGCAATCAGCCCACCGGCCACGCCATCGCGGATCAGCTCAGCACGCACGGCATCGGCACGACGCTGTGAAAGCTTCAGGTTGTAGCTGGCGCCACGGGAGCCCGGATGAGCCGCGCTGTTATCCGTGTAGCCATTCACTTCGATGCGGGTCAGCTGCGTGTGGGTCGAGTTCTGCGCGGCCGTACCGACAATCGAGCGTGCCCTTTCGGTCAGCTCTGCACGATCCCAGTCAAAAAAGACCAGATAGCTGCGCGCCGGTGCAGGGGCAGGGGCGGTCATGACCGGAACGCTGCGCGGCGGCGGCGGGGCAGGATTGAACTCGTAACGCAGACCCAGCAGCAGGGAGTGGTTGAAATCGTTGCGGGTAACACGATTGCCATCCATCGCCCCTGCAGGGCGCGGCGTGTCGTAACCGCCGATGCTGCCATAGCCCGTTGCGTGATGGCCGTTGGGGCCAAGCAGCGAATAGAAGCGATACTCGGTGGTGAAAGACAGACCGACGGCAAAAGGCACCGGGAAGGACAGGCCGAAGATGCCCTGATAGG
>NZ_AYXS01000034.1:75909-79125 GCF_000505765.1 Asaia sp. SF2.1
GTTCATGGCCTGCCAGCCATAGCCGATACCAGCGCCAAAATAGGGATAGACCCAGTTGGCACCGATATCCATGTCGAACAGGGCGTTAGCCATCACGCCATAACCCTGCTGACGACCACCCGCCGCTGAAGGAAAGTAGCTGGACTTGAACTGCTGCAGGCGATTATTGCGGTAATTGCCCTCGACCTCGACGCGGAAGCCGTTGCCAAGCCCCCAGCCGACCGAGCCCAGACCCGTCACCCCGGCGTCATAATGGTCACGCCCGCTCGGCAGAACGGGTGACAGACGCACGGTCTGATCCTGATTGAAGCTCGCGCCACCGGAGCCTGCCACATACAGACCCTTCACAACCTGTGCCTGGGCTGGTGCTGCAGCGAGGCCGAAACCGACAAATCCGAAGCCGGCAAGCGCGGTCAGGTTCAATCCCTGTCGGCGCATGAGGCGGGAGAAGGATCCGACCACCTGCCGGACATCGTAAAACGGGCGGCAAACGGTCTCACCGCGCGTTCGGTGTTCCAGCGTCATATCGTCTTCTCCATCCTTTTCACGCGGCAGACTGAGAGAAGGCCAGTCTCCTGGCCGTCCGCAGCGATCTGAATGCCGTCTTTTCGCTGAACTGTCATCCCTGTGCAACGCATGTTTCCTGTCCCGGTGCGTTCACCATGTGAGGCGCTTCCTTCTTCCTGCACCGAGTGTGGGATGGCTGCAACACTCCCCTGTATTGTGCTGAGGGTGTTCAGGTGCCTGATGGTGCGGGTTCAGGCCATCCTGCCGGGCAGGATGGTCTCGATGGGCTCGGCCACATCGTGCACCGTGAATTCGAGAATCCATAAATCAGGATCGTAGCGTTTCTGGCGCTCGAGATACGCATCCAGGGCGCTGGCATCATCCATGGGGAGGCGTTCCCAGCCTTGCCCGAGGGCCGCGACGCGCAGAACAACCAGCTGGTTTTGCCTGTCTGTCAGGACGATCAGCAGGGCGCCTGCGTCCTCGTCGCCCTTCTTGAGCAGCATGGCCCCGTGGCCCTGCCCCTGCACCAGACGCATGAGCGCGCGTGCCCATAATCCTGTTTTCAGGCGAGCTTCCGTCATGGCGAGGCGTCGTCCATATCATCCGGCATGGCGGCGAGGGCAGCGCGATAGCTGTCCGGGAGGTGCAGGAGCATGGCGGCCGTGTCGAGATCGGCATCCGTGCCCAGGGCGGCAGGACAATGGCGGCGTATATCGAGAATGCGCGAGACGCTGACCGGGAAACGGATCTCGCGGCTGGCGCGCACCGTCTCGGCGTCCAGCAATTTGCCTTGCCCCAGAGCACTCAATTGCTGTTCGAGCGAAAGGGCCCCGCGTGAGGTGCAGATTTGTGGTGTGACACCCAGACCCTGAAGCGGCCACCCCAAAGGCGCAATCACGCGGCTCCATGTAACAAACAGCTCACCCCCGTCGGGCATCTGGCCAATGGCCTGCACCAGCCCCTTGCCCAGTGTCGCGCTGCCAATCACCACAGCCCGTCGATGATCGGACAGGGCCGCTGCCATGATTTCGGCAGCGCTGGCCGTTCGCCCGTCCACCAGCACCGTGATTGGCAGACCATGGGTCATATCGCCGCCCTGAACCGCCCATATGTGGTTCGATTTCGGGTCCCGGCCTTTTGTCACCACCGCAATGCCCTGATCGAGCACCAGAGCCGTCGCGGTGACGGCCTGCTGCAGCACGCCCCCGCGGTCGCCGCGGAGGTCAATGATTAGCCCTACGAGTTTCTTGTCTTGAAGGGCCTGGTCGATATTCTGGCTCAGTTCCTCAGCGGTGTCGGATGAGAACGAGGCGATCCGCATGACGGCAATATGGTCATGCCCGCTGGCGAAAACGGTCTGAGGGGGCACGATCTGGCGTTCCAGACGCATGATGGCGCCGTGATGCCCTGGATCGGCAAGAAGAAGCCTGACCTTGCTGCCCGGTGCCCCGTTCAGCCAGCCCTCAACCGTGTCCGCGTCCTGATTGCGCGTTGAATGGCCATCAACCGCCAGAAGTTTCTGCCCGATATTGGCGCCAGCTGCCCAGGCGGGGCCATTGGCATTGATTGCACCGATAACCAGCCCCGTTCCATCGCGCTGGAGAGAGAGACCCACCCCGGCCACATCGCCCGCACGGTTGGCCCGGTCATTGCCCGCGGGCGCAGGTGCAACATAGCGCGAATAGGGGTCGAGGTGATTGAACAGCTCGTCAAAAAAGCTCTGCAGCAACGCATCGCGGCCAGCACTTCTCAGTGCCGGTGAGGCACGCCACGCTGCATCCATGATCGACACAAGAACGCGGACCCATTCGCCAGTCTCGTTCTCTCCGGGCTCGCGGAATTCCGCAACGGTCTTCTGGCTCAGGCTCAGGCGGAGCGAAGCAGCTTCCTTCGGGCCGTGGGTCGGTTCCTCGATCGTGATCGACGGGTCGATCGCCGTCAGTCCGTCCAGTCCCCACAGACTATAGGTGCGGCTTGAGTGAGCATCGAGTGTCCTGGGCGTAAGGAAACGGAACGCGCTGGATAATACCGAAGACAGGAGCCCGGTATCGAGCGTTGAGTCCCCCTGTCCACCTTCTGGTTGCTGCGTCGTGCGGGTTGCCGTGACGGCAGCAGGTGGACCGGCCTGCGCCAACTCTGCCGGCTGAGGCCGTCTGGCACCCAGACGTGCGGCCTGGGCCGGTGTGATACTGGCCAGCATGGCTCCGGACAGCGTGGCCACGGCAACGGCCAGCCCCATTGCGCCCATAAGCCCTCGCGGGGGCGCGCCAGTCAGGAAAGGAACGTTGTTCAGAGCCGGTGACCTTGACCATCAGGGCGATGGCTTTCCCCATCGAGTGCCGCTTTAACGGTCCTGCCTGGACCGCGATAGGGAGCCTAACAGGGGGAGCGACGTTTTTGCCACGGTCTGTGGCACCAAAAACGCAAATTACGCGGCGTCATCACCATCTGTTGTCCCTGCAGCGCGTGATTTCCTTGCCGGTTTCTTAACCCCCTCTTTTTCAGGGGCTTTTTTCCCGGCTGACGTCGCCTTTTTGGCTGCCGGTTTCATGGAAGCGGCTTTTGGGGCGGCCTTCTTGCGTGGCGCGGCCTTTTCGGGCGCAGCGTCGCCCGACGCAGCCTTTGTCGTGGTCTTGCGCGTGGTCTTGCCCTTGGCCTTCAGGGGTTTCCCCTTTTCAGCCAGAAGCACCAGAGCCTCATCAAGGG
>NZ_AYXS01000034.1:79189-79279 GCF_000505765.1 Asaia sp. SF2.1
TCACGTCATCCATCATCTGGCCCTTGGCCAGATTGGCCACAACCTGCCCATGCTGCACGTAAGGCCCAAATCGTCCCTTGCGGACCATCA
>NZ_AYXS01000034.1:79408-79488 GCF_000505765.1 Asaia sp. SF2.1
AGTTTCTTGGCCAGCGAGTCGATGGCGCGATTGAGCCCAACCGTCAGTACGTCATCATCGGCATCGAGTGTACCGAAAAT
>NZ_AYXS01000034.1:79548-81072 GCF_000505765.1 Asaia sp. SF2.1
GGACCCCATCTTCACATAGGGGCCAAAACGCCCCAGCCCGGCCTCAATCATCTCGCCGGTTTCAGGGTGAGGGCCCAGCTTGCGCGGCAGGGAGAGAAGGCCGATCGCCTTGTCCAGCGTCAGCTTGTCGCCCTCCAGCCCCTTGGGTATGGTGGTGCGCTTGGGCTTGATCTTCTTGTTTTCGGGGTCGGCCTCACCGCGCTGGATATAGAGACCATAAGGCCCGCGACGCACGGTCACTTCCTCACCCGTTTCCGGGTCCTGACCGAGGCTTTTCATCCCTTCCTTGAGCGTCTCGCCCTCGCCGCCATCCTCGGCCACGAGGCGACGGGTGAACTGACAGGTCGGGTAGTTCGAGCAGCCGATAAAGGCCCCGAATTTGCCAAGACGCAGCCCCAGGCGCCCCGTGCCACAGGCCGTGCACTGCCTTGGGTCACCGCCATCGTCACGTGCGGGGAAGAAATGCGAGCCCAGATCCTCATCGAGCGCATCGATGACATCCGAGATCTTGAGATCCTTGGTCTGCGCTACGGCAGCGGAGAAATCGCGCCAGAACGCAGCCATGATGTCGTGCCAGTCGGCCCGACCATCGGAAATGTCATCAAGCTGTTCTTCGAGCGTCGCCGTGAAATCGGTGTCCACGTAGCGTTCAAAGAAAGAGGTCAGGAATGCCGTGACCAGCCGGCCGCGATCCTCGGGAATGAAGCGCCGCGCATCCAGACGCACATAATTGCGGTCGCGCAGAACGGTCAGGATCGAGGCATAGGTCGAGGGACGGCCAATGCCGATCTCTTCCATACGCTTGACCAGACTGGCTTCCGAGAAGCGCGGCGGCGGCTGGGTGAAATGCTGGTCAGCCTCGACACCACGGGTCGAGAGCGCATCGCCCTCGCTCATGGCAGGCAGGACGCGGCCTTCATCCTCGTCCGATTTGGTATCGTCACGCCCCTCGCTATAGAGCTTGAGATAACCGTCGAACGCGATGATCGAGCCATTGGCGCGCAGAATGGTGCGCTGCGCGGCATCGGACAGATCGACCACAACCTGATCGAGCTCCGCCGACTGCATCTGTGACGCGACAGCGCGTTTCCAGATCAGCTCGTACAGACGCATCTGCTCACCCGAGAGATGCCGGGCCATCGATTCAGGCGTGCGCGTGACATCGGTGGGGCGAATAGCCTCATGCGCTTCCTGCGCATTCTTGGCCTTGCTGGTATAGACGCGCGGCTTCTCCGGCAGATAAGGCGCGCCGTAACTGCTCCCGATCATGTTGCGGATGGCGTGAACGGCCTCGGCGGCCATCGTCACACCATCGGTACGCATATAGGTGATCAGACCGACCGTCTCGCCGCCCAGATCGACACCTTCATAGAGCTGCTGGGCAGCACGCATTGTTGATTGCGCGCTCATGCCGATCTTGCGCGAGGCTTCCTGCTGCAGCGTCGAGGTGGTGAACGGCGCGGGCGGGTTGCGTCTGGCCTTCTTGCGCTCGACGGAGCGGACCTTGAAGCCTGTTGAGGCCAC
>NZ_AYXS01000034.1:81142-81305 GCF_000505765.1 Asaia sp. SF2.1
GAGGTCACGCGCCGCATGGGCTTTCTCGGCATTGTCCAGATCGAACTGATCGAGCTTGCGGCCGTCAAGATGCGTTAGTCTTGCTGAGAAGGCAGCGTTGCGCGGCGTCGCGAAAGACCCCGTGACCGACCAGTATTCGCGGCTTTTGAAAACCTCGATCTCG
>NZ_AYXS01000034.1:81360-82143 GCF_000505765.1 Asaia sp. SF2.1
GCCTCGCGCTCGCAGATCAGACGCAGCGCGACGGATTGCACGCGACCGGCGCTGCGGCTGCCGGGCAGTTTGCGCCACAAGACGGGCGAGAGGGTAAACCCGACCAGATAATCGAGCGCACGGCGGGCCATATAGGCATCGATCAGCGGCTGATCGAGCGCACGCGGATTCGCCATGGCCGTCTGCACGGCGGATTTGGTGATTTCATTGAAGGTGACGCGCTGCACGTTCTTGCCGCGCAGCAGGTTCTTCTCTTCCAGTGCGGCACGCACATGCCAGGAGATGGCCTCGCCTTCGCGATCCGGGTCAGTGGCGAGATAGAGCGTATCGGCGTTCTTGACCGCTTTCGCGATGGTGGCGATCTGCTTTGCCCCGCGCTCATCGGTCTGCCAGTCCATGGCGAAATTCTCGTCAGGCCGCACGCTGCCGTCTTTGGGCGGCAGATCGCGGACATGGCCGAAGGATGCCAGAACGATGAAATTATCGCCCAGATATTTGTTGATGGTCTTTGCCTTCGCCGGGCTTTCGACCACTACGACATCAGTCATCTCTACTCCAGAACCGCTCCGGCCTGTTCGTAACCGGTGGATCAGGCTGTCAGGACAACCTGCCCCCCGGGAAGGAAGGTCGCTGTGCCGCCAAGTTCGAGTTCTGACAGGGCGGACAGCACCGTGGAAACCGAGAACTGGCAGTGCGCTACGATATCGTCAACTGCCACAGGCGTTGGAGAGAGAAGCTCACATATTCTTTTTTTGACGTTCTCGGGGGCCGGAGGCGGTGAAA
>NZ_AYXS01000034.1:82217-85219 GCF_000505765.1 Asaia sp. SF2.1
GGCGCCGCTCTCGATCTGGTTCAGGACATCCTGCGCCGTCTCTGTCAGAATCGCGCCCTGTCGCAACAGGTCGTTGCCACCGCGTGAGCGCGGGTCGAGTGGCGAGCCGGGAACGGCAAACACGTCCCGTCCGTAATCGAGGGCAAGGCGCGCGGTGATGAGCGTGCCAGAGCGCATCGCGGCCTCGATCAGGATGACACCTAAAGAAAGGCCGGCAATCAGACGGTTACGCCGCGGGAAATGACTGGCCTGGGGAATCGTGCCGAGAGGAGCCTCGGTCACAACGCAGCCCCGTTCAGCAATGGCGCGATAGAGCCCCTCGTTTTCGGGGGGATAGAAATAGTCAAGGCCGCCCGCTGCGGCACCAACCGTCATGCCCTGATGCAGGGCGGCACGATGCGCGACAGTATCGATCCCGCGGGCCAGGCCCGACACGATCACACAGCCCTCATGAGCAAGAGCGCCGCTCAGGCTTTCAGCAATGCGCAAGCCTCCGGCTGAGGCATTGCGTGCGCCGACAACCCCGATGGCCCGCTGTGAAAGCTTTTCAGCCTGGCCCCATAGGCTCAGAACGGGGGGCGCATCGGTAATGCGCGAGAGAAGGGCGGGGTAGTCCGGGTCGCCAAGGAGCAGCATGCGCCCGCCGAGTCGTGTCAGAGCCTCCTGCTCGGCTTCGACACTGTCTCTTGACGGGATGGCAATGGTGGCGCGCCGTCCCGCCTTGCGCACGCGCTCGGGCAATGCCTCGATGGCGGCGCCGGCTGTCCCGTGTTCTGTCATCAAGCGTCGGAAATTGACAGGGCCGATGCCGTCCGTGCGGGCCAGGCGTACAATGTCGAGCCGTTCATTTCCCTGAGATACGGCCGACATGATGGGTCAGATTTCCTGCTTGGTCTGGGGCGGCGGGTCGATATTGATGCGCGATTCCCGTCCCGTGAGCAGACGCCGGATATTGCTCGTGTGACGCAGGAGAATGATAAGTGTCAGGATGAGTGTCGCAATGGAAAGCGGGCTGTGCACAGGCTGTTCGCTCAGCGGCGCCATGATGAACGGTGCCACGGCAAAAGCAGCCAGCGCCCCTGCTGACGAGATATGGGAGAGTTTGGCAACTGCCAGCCAGACCAGACAGCAGGCAATGCCCACGGGCCAGCACAAGGCAAACAGCGCCCCTAGCCCGGTTGCAACGCCCTTGCCCCCGCGAAAGCCGAGCCAGACCGGAAAGCAATGGCCGATCACGACACAGACTGCGGCGACAGCCATCCCTGTCGGTATGCCGCCATCGAGAAGAAGGTGCACAACCAGCACGGCTAGAGCGCCCTTCAGCCCGTCGAGCAGCAGGGTTGCCGCAGCCAGTCCTTTCCGGCCCGTGCGCAGGACGTTCGTCGCGCCGATATTGCCCGAGCCGATCTTGCGTATGTCACCCGCCCCGCCGACGCGGCTGATCAGCAACCCGAAAGGGATACTGCCCAGCAGATAGGCGATACCGGCACAAAGCAGGAAAGGGGGCGTAAGCAGATGATGGATCATGATGCGGCACCATCGAAAACGCGCTGTCCGTTCTTCCACGTTCCCAGAACGCGCCCCTTGAGGCGCTTGCCGTCGAAGGGTGTGTTCTGCGCGCGTCCGGGCTGTTCGCCTGCTTCAACCACCCATTCAGCTGCGGGGTTGAACAGGCACAGGTCGGCGTTGGCTCCAATGTCCAGCGTTCCGGCCTCGCTGCCCAGCAACCAGGCAGGGCGGCGGGTGAGCAGCGCAATGAGTTGCGTCAGGGTAAGCACGCCGTCATGCACCAGAGACAGACCGACACCCAGCAGCGTGGTCAGGCCTGTCCCGCCCGCGCAGGCCTGAGCGAAAGGCAGGCGCTTGTCATCGGCGTCCCATGGCGCATGGTCCGAGGCAATGGCGTCGATTGTCCCATCCGCGAGCGCCGCACAGACCGCCAGACGGTCCTCTTCTGCACGCAACGGAGGCGAAAGCTTGGCGTAGGTACGGAATTCGCCAATCGCCTCTTCATTCAGCGCAAAATAGGGGGGCGCCGTGTCACAGGTAATGGCCAGACCCCGGGCCTTGGCCTGACGGATCAGATCGAGCCCTTCGCCGGTCGAGACATGGCCGAAATGCAAGGGGGCGCCGGTCATTTCCGCAAGACGGATATCGCGGGCAATCAGAATGGCCTCAGCAGCGGCGGGTATCTGGGGCAGGCCCATACGGGTTGCCAGTGCTCCCGCCGTGGCGGCGCCCCCTTTTGCCAGAGACGGGTCTTCCGGGTGCTGCACTACCAGAGCGCCAATCCCCTTGGCATAGGCCAGAAGCTGGCGCATGCGCTTGGTGTCGGCAATGGCATGGATACCATCGGTAAAGGCAACGGCCCCGGCTTCGCGCAACATGCCAAGCTCGGCCATTTCCTCACCCTTGCAGCCCTTGGTAAGCGCGCCATAGGGCAGGATGGTGACCAAACCCGTTTCCTCGCCACGGCCACGCAGCAGGCGCACCAGAGCGGGCTCATCAATGGCAGGTTTGGAATTAGGCAGGGCCGCCAGCGTTGTCACGCCACCGGCAACCGCGGCGCGGGCGCAAGAGGCGATGGTTTCGCGATATTCAAAACCCGGCTCGCCAATGGCAACACGCATATCGACCAGGCCGGGGCAGAGAACCGCGCCCTGACTATCAATGCTCTGGACACCTTCCGGTGCACCCTCAGCACCAGCCTTGTCACGCCCCGCGATGCGACCATCCGAAACGCGCAGGCGCGAAAGCGACTCCTGACCTGTTACCGGATCGATCAGCCTGACATTTTCGAAAATGAGATCGGTCATGACGCTGTCCGCATACGTGAGAGTCGGTCGAGCACGGCCATGCGCACGGCCACGCCCATTTCGACCTGTTCCTGAATGACGCTCTGCGCTGAGTCCGCTACGTCGGAGGCAATTTCGACACCACGATTCATCGGACCCGGATGCATGACCAGTGCGCCGGGTTTCGCCAGGGCGAGGCGGCGGCTG
>NZ_AYXS01000034.1:85303-85465 GCF_000505765.1 Asaia sp. SF2.1
TCGACGCCATAGAAACGGAAGAACTCACGAGCACTCGGCACAAGCCCGGCGCCCATGCGCTCGCGTTGCAGGCGCAGCGTCATGACCACATCGGCATCACGCAGGCCGCTTTCCATATCATGATGGATCGAGACCGAACCCAGCGAAGCCATCGCAGCAGGA
>NZ_AYXS01000034.1:85498-87385 GCF_000505765.1 Asaia sp. SF2.1
ACGAGGGTGGGCGGCCCCACCAGACGCACCTTGCTGCCCATGGCCGTCAGCAGATGGATGTTCGAGCGCGCGACACGGCTATGGCCGACATCACCACAGATCGCGACGTTCAGCCCGCTGAGCGTGCCAAGATGGCGCTTGATGGTCAGGGCATCGAGCAGGGCCTGTGTCGGGTGCTCATGCATGCCGTCACCGGCATTGACCACACTGGCCTCGACCTTCTGGGCCAGCAGGGCTGGCGCACCCGAGGCTGCGTGACGGACCACAAGCAGGTCGCAGCGCATAGCGTTGAGCGTGGCTGCCGTGTCGAGCAGCGTCTCACCCTTGTTCACTGAGGAGGTGGCGACCGTCATGTTGATGACATCCGCCCCCAGACGCTTGCCCGCCAGCTCGAAGCTCGTGCGTGTGCGGGTGCTGTCCTCGAAGAACATGTTGATCACCGTCCGGCCGCGCAGCGCATCACGCGGTGCGGTGCGTGAACGGCTCAGCAGGGCATAATTGGCCGCGAGATCGAGATAGGGGGTGATCTCTTCGGCGCTCATGCCCTCAAGGCCAAGCAGATGATGCCGTCGGGTGAGCGTCTCAGCCATGCGCGATCGCGGCTCCTATACGGGCCAGAACCTCGTCCCGGCCAAGGGCTTGCAGGGTCAGGTCGATACCGGGCGATACCGTGCTGCCGGTCATGGCCGCACGCAGGGGCTGGGCGACCTGCCCCAGCTTGATGGCTTTCGCCTCGGCGAATTCGCGAAGTGCGGCATCGATGGCCGATGCCTCGAATGGCTCCACCAGAGCGAGGGCCTGCGCCACACCGCGCAGCACTTCCTTGCCTTCTTCCGAAAGCTGCTTCTGTGCCTTCGCGTCATAGGTAAAGGGCAGGGAGCGACCCAGAAACGCGGCGCTGTCGGCGAGGTCGGTCAGAAGCTTGGCGCGCTCCTTGAGGCCCGGCATCAGCGTCAGCACGCGGGCGTGCAGCGCATCATCCACCGTCAGGTCCTCGCGTTCCTTCAGGCGTTCGATCACATCGTCGGTCAGACGTGCATCATCGGCCTCACGCATATAGACACCGTTCAGGTGCGTCAGCTTGACGTAATCCATGCGTGACGGCGAGCGGCCGACGCCATCCAGATCGAACAGGCGGATCTGCTCCTCACGGTTGAGGATCTCGGCATCGCCATGCCCCCAGCCCAGACGCAGCAGGTAATTGCACAGCGCCTCCGGCAGAAAGCCCTCATCGCGGAATTCGACCACCGATTGTGCGCCATGACGCTTGGAGAGCTTCGCACCGTCCGGCCCGTGAATGAGCGGCAGATGGGCGAAATGCGGCAGATCCCAGCCCATGGCGCGATAGATCATCGCCTGACGAAACGTGTTGGTCAGATGATCATCGCCACGGATCACATGGGTGATCGCCATATCATGGTCATCACACACCACGGCATGCAGATAGGTGGGTGTGCCATCCGAGCGAAGAATGATCAGATCATCCATTTCGGCATTGGCGACGCGGACCTCGCCTTGGACCAGATCGTTGATAATTGTCTCACCCTCGCGCGGCGCCTTGAGGCGCACGGCGAAAGGCGCTCCCTCGGGAGCTTCAGAGGGATCACGGTCACGCCACATGCCATTATAGCGCGGCGGCTGGCCATTCGCGATGGCATCCTCGCGCATCTGCTTCAGCTCGTCTGCCGTGCAGTAGCAGCGATAGGCCAGACCTTTCTCAAGCAGTTCCTGCGCCACTTCCGTATGGCGGCCCTGACGCGTGGACTGGAATACAGGCTCCTCATCCGCCGTGATGCCCATCCAGGCCAGCCCTTCGAAAATCACATCCACCGCGCGCTGCGTCGAGCGCTCGCGGTCCGTGTCCTCGATTCTGAGCAGGAATTGCCC
>NZ_AYXS01000034.1:87487-92822 GCF_000505765.1 Asaia sp. SF2.1
CCGGTGGGAGAAGGGGCAAAGCGTGTGCGAACGGTCATGGCGCTCCCATAGCATGATTGCGTGCGCCACACTACCGGATGGCGATTTGTTGTCCGGGTATCATGAGAGGCATGTCATGCCTCATGAGCGTGCTGCCCCATGCCCCGACAAAGGACAGTCACCCTTATGAAAACCTGTCTGGTGAAAATCTGGCACAGGGGAGGCTCGCCCCTTGCGGGCAGCGGGGCAAGCCCCGTAGAGGCTGCGGATTGCCGGTTGCCTTGCAAGGGGCATCGCGGTCAGATGTCTGCCGGGTCAGACTCCAGATCAAAGCAGTATCCTGCGAACAGTATTTGCAGAAACCTGTATTCGATGTAACGATCCCGATATGAAAAAACGATTGCTTCCTGCCTGCCTCGCATCTCTCGCCTGCGTTCTCGATCTTGGGGTGGCGTCTGCCCATGCTGCACCCGTCGCACCGCGCGTCATTATTGTTGCAGGCTGGGAAAACGGTGCAGATACAGGTGATGCGCCGGGCGAATATCAGGACTGGGTCGAGCGTGAGCATCTGAGCGAGACAGTGCCAGTGCGTGGCGTGAAGGAGCCCATCCTGCGACGCAATAACGACGGAGTGTACGGCATTGTGCTGCGTTCCGGCCCGTCTGAACTCATGGCTCTGGCGCTCGACCCGGCATTTGACCTGAAAAAGACCTACTGGATCTTCACTGGCATTTCCGGCGTGAACCCCAATGTGGCCTCGGTCGGAAGCGTGGCCTGGGCGCGCTGGGTGGTGGATGGCGATGCCCTGCGTGAACTCGATGACCGCACCATTCCCAAGGACTGGCCCTATGGGCTTTACGCCATCGGAGCAGATCGCCCGAACACCCTGCCGAAAGATCCCAATCACTATGGCTCGGTGACGGATGTCGCACAGTTGACCAAGGCCTATGCGCTCAATCAGGGTCTGGCGCGGTGGGCCTATGGTCTGAGCAAGGATGTCAAATTAGCCGACGACCCGGAAATCGCCCGCCGACGCGCAGCCTGGCCTGCGAGCCTTCCTGCCAGCAAACCCCCGATGATCTTGATGGGCGAGACCTTGGGGGCCTTGCGCTACTGGCATGGCGAGGCACGCAATGACTGGGCGCAGGGCTGGGTGAAACTCTGGACGAAAAACCAGGGCGTTTTCGTCATGACCAACGAGGAAAGCCAGACCAACCAGAAGCAGATGCGCCTGCTGGCGAAATGGGGCTATGTCGATCCGGACCGGGTGATGGTGCTGCGTTCGGGCTCCAACCCTTCCATGCCGCCCCCACATGTTTCCCTGACCCAGTCGATGGGCGATGAGGGACCCGGCCAGAATATCGCTTTCGACAATAACGAGCGCGTCGGGGCACCTGTCGTGGCGGAGCTGGTCCGTCATTGGGATCACTATCGTGACCATGTGCCCTCCGCCCCCTGAAGGCGCTGGACAGGGTGCCTCTGACAGGTGCGCCTTGCCCTGTCGGGGCAGGGGGATGTGACGCTCTCCCGCCTTGCCGGGTCTCTTGAGAGCATTCTGCTCTCGCAGGGGCGCGGGCTTGCAGCCTGGCTTGCTGTAGCATGGGCCGCAGGATGCCTGATCTATTTCCTGCCCCGTTACGAGCCCGGTTTCTGGTGCGCCAGTGCCTGCGTCCTCGTGGGGGTGGGCATAGTGCTGTCAGGGTGGTCCCGTATCAATGCCAGAAGCCTTGGCTTTGTCATGGTGATGGCGGGCGCGGGGTTTCTACTGGCGCGGGCGCAGGCAGGGCGGCAGCCCCCCATGCCTGCGCTTCCCTCACTGGCGGTCGTGTTGCATGGCAGGGTGATCGATGTCGCCACGACCACAGAGCCGGGCCAGATCCTTCAGCGTTTGCGCGTCAGGGACGCCGTGTTCGAGAGCGGGGTCGATATCGGCATGGCCCCGCTCAAGCGTGATTTGCTGCTCTTTACTCATGAGGGCCAGACCTATGTTCCGGGCATGGTGCTGCGCCTGCGGGCCGTATTGCGTCCGCCCGACTGGCCGGATTACCCCGGTGCGCGCGATCGACAAAGAGAGGCGTGGTTCGATGCCCTCGCCGGGTCCGGTCGGGTGCTGGGCGTGCCAGAGATCCTCGCGGCACCGCAGGGCTACAGGCTGGGGCGCTGGCGCGCCGCGATCACGGCAGAAATCATGTACCATCTCGAAGGGCAACGCGCCGCCATTGCCGCCACCCTGCTGGCCGGGCACGGCGAGGGGATAAGCCAGCAGACCAGACAGGCCTATGCGGCATCGGGGCTGGCCCATATCCTTGCCGTAGCGGGGCTGCATTTGGGCCTGGTCATGGGCGCCCTCTTTGCGGCTGTGCGGATGGGGCTCGTCCTTTGGCCGTGGCTCGGCCTGCGTCTGCCCTGTCGGGAAATCGCTGCCTTCGCGGCACTGGCAGGGGGCGTGGTCTATGTGGCGCTCACTGGGTTCCATCTGCCAGCCTTGCGCAGTCTGGGCATGGCGGGTCTGGCAACCCTTGCCCTTCTGAGCGGGCGTCGTGTGCTCTCCATGCGCTCGCTGGCTCTGGTGGCACTGATCCTACTTATGGCGTCTCCGGTGCTGGTGCTCGATCTGTCATTCCAGATGTCGTTTGCAGCCGTCATGGCCCTGATTGCAGGCTACGAAGCCATGCGGCCGCGGTTTGTCCGGCGAGCCGAACAGGGGCATCAGGGCGGCATCGGCCATCATCTCGTGTTGCTTTCCCTCACCAGTGCGTTGGCGGGAGGGGCAACCCTGCCACTCGTCATGGCGGGCTTTGGTAGTTTTCAGCCCTGGTTCATCATGGCCAATCTTGTCGCGGTACCCATAGCGGCATTCTGCATCATGCCCGCAGGGCTGTGCGCGTTGCTGCTCATGCCATTAGGGGGCGCTGGTGCGCCTCTCTGGGTCATGGGGCAGGGGATCGGGCTGGTTTCGTCGTTGGCCGCGCATGTTGCAGCATGGCCAATGGCTCACATCGCTGTGCCCCATATGCCTTGCTGGGCCCTAGTCCTGTATATGGCCGGGCTGGCAATCCTGTGCCTCTGGCGCGGCAAGGCCCGTTTCATGGGGCTGCCTCTCATGCTGACGGGGGTTGCGTTACCGCTCTGTCTGTCAGCGCCTGTGCTGCTCGTCTCACCCGATGCCGGTCTCATCGCTTTCCGACAGGGGAGTGCCTGGGTTGCGGGGCCGCATGGCAGCCTTTCAAACCATACGCTCTCTGCCTGGGTTCAGGCTTGGCCCCGGTCTGTCATATCATCGGCACAACCGCCGGATTGCGATGCTGAGCGGTGCCATATCGAGCGGGGAGGCCAGAATATCGCCATCCTGTTCTCCCGCCTCCGTTCAGCAGACCCACCTCCCGAGTGTACGGGCAACGCGCTCGTGGTCAGCGCTGCTCCCCTGCCATCGGCGTGCAGAAGTGGCATCTATGTCGATCGCTTCACGGTCTGGCGCGATGGCGCGGTCATGGTGCGCGATGGCGCAGATCGGAGCAGGGGGAAAGCCTTGCAGATCATATCAGACCGCTCATGGCGCGGTGCGCGGCTATGGGTACCGCGCCCTGGTTTCAGGGGCGTACCCAATCTGCCTCTGGCAAAGGCTGAGTAGCCATCAGCTCTTCTTTGGATAGAAATGAAGAGCGACACGCTCCATGCTCAATCCCTGTACCAGAATGGTGAAGACCACGATGCCGTAGCAGATCGGGGCAAGAACCTCCTTCATCGGTCCGGCAGGCAAAGTGAGCGCGAGCGACAGAGAAATGCCACCGCGCAATCCGCCCCAGGTCAGCACGGCCAGCATGCGCCCGCGATCTTCTCCATAAAGATGGATCGGCAGGATGGCGAGAAACACGCTGAGCGCCCTCGCTGCAATTGAAAGCGGAATACCCAGGAGCAGGGCCACGAGCGCACGCTGGCTGGGAATGGCGGCCAGCACCTCAAAGCCGATCATCAGGAAGAGGAGTGCGTTCAGGATCTCGTCAACGAGTGTCCAGAAGCTGCTGAGTTCCTCACGCGCATGGTCGTCCATGCTGCTCTTGGCGCGTTCGCTCCCCAGGCAGAGGCCTGCCACGACCACGGCGATCGGGCCTGACATGCCAAGCGCATGGGCGAGGCTGAATGTGCCTGCCGCCAGGCTGAGCGACACCAGAAGCTGCAAGTGGCTGTCGCGTGCAGCGCGAAAGCAGAGCAGAGCAATCAGACCGGCCACAAAACCAAGCCCCGCACCCCCTACAGCCTCGATTCCGAAAGCTTCGGCAGCATCCACTAGGGTCAGGTGATGCGCCTCACCCGTGACCAGTGTCATGGCAAGGCCGAAAATCACGATGCTCACCCCGTCATTGAACAGGCTTTCTCCGGCAAAAATGGCCTGAATGGGCCCCGGCAGACCCAGCCGGCGCAACATGCCCACCACCGAAACCGGGTCGGTTGGCGCCAGAATGGCCCCCAGCACCACGCACCACAGGAATGGCACGGGCAGTCCCACCTGCGCCATGACCCAGTACATGGCCCCGCCCAGCATGAACACCGCCAGTATGGTTCCCACGATGGCGAGGAAGAATACCGAGAATTTCCGCTCCATCAGATGGCGTGTATCAACCTGCAGGGCACCGGCGAAAAGCAGGAAAGACAAGGCACCGTCCAGCAAATTGCCAGGCAGGTCGGCCGAGGCAAGAAGCGTCATGGGCAGAGTGTGCAGATCGACACTGGGCAGGGCCATGTCCAGCCCCTTGACCACAAGCGACACGATCAAGGCAATCAGCAGGATGCCAATCGTCATGGGCAGGCGCAGCAGCTTGTAATTGAGAATGCCGCACGCGGTGCAGAGGGTAAGAAGAATCGCGAAGAGGCTGAGGGAGGACATGAAATCTCTTTGCCGATGATGCCGGGATGAGCCGTTTTACCGCATGGGAACGTGAACGCACGCCCTTCGTCCAGCTTCTCACATTATGTCATCCACAAAACCATGGTTTATCCCTCGGGTCGCGTTGCACCAGGGGCATCACGTCGAACCATTGCGATATCGTATTGTATAGGGCTAGCCTGCTCATCCGGTCCCAGAATGACTGCCTGTTTTTGACTGGAAAGGGAGAGAGACCTGTATGAGTGAGAGAGGCATCATGGCCACGTTGAATGGTCTTGGCATGATAATGGTCGGGTTGCTGATCGGCTTGTCGAACGGGCGCGCCGCACCGGTAGATAAAACGCAACCCGATGCCTGGCATCAGCAGTTACAGGCGATGGGCCTCCCACCCGGGTTGGGCGAGAAGGCATCGCCTGCAAATCCAATCCATCAGGTGACGCTTGCGCCACTCTTCCACGAGCCATTTGCTTG
>NZ_AYXS01000034.1:92870-93011 GCF_000505765.1 Asaia sp. SF2.1
TACGGAGCATCCTGTGGGGCAGCTCTTCGGTACGGGTGATGCGCTTGGAACTGATTGCCTGATCGTAGGGGGGGCGGCTGATGCCACGCACGGCTATAACAAGCTCTATCGCGGGCTCGGAGAAAAGAACGAGGACTGGTA
>NZ_AYXS01000034.1:93048-95462 GCF_000505765.1 Asaia sp. SF2.1
TGGCTGGCACAAGACCGTGCATGCGCCTTTCGACTCAATCGTGACCTATATCCACATGAATCCGGTGACCAATAGTCCCGGCGAAATGGGTAAACCCCCAGCCAGCGTCATCATGTTCACCAGAGCAGATGGCATGAACGTGATCTATGCCCATATTGGCGATATTAGGGTAAAAAAGGGCGATCATGTAAAAGCGGGCGATGTCGTGGCGCTTGACAGCAATAACGGGTTCGCGCGTAACCCCCATGTACATGTCGGTGCCTACAAGGGTACCGAGCCGTTCCAGATCCGATGGGATCTGAAGGCAATGGGGGCCATTCCGGCGCTGAGCGGAAATTAGATTCTCTCAGGCTGTCAGAATGCAGCCTGAAAGCCTTGCACCGCGTGGGTGTTATACGCCCTCAACCAGGGTGGCGCGATACTTTGCTCCGGCAAAGCGATGCTCGCGCACCTTGCGATAGGCATCGCCATCATACCAAGCCAGCGCCGACGCCTTGTCGGGGAATTCCACAATGACTATGCCCTCGGGCTCATCACCCTCGAGAGATTTCTGTGCGCCATAAGCCACGATCGGCTTGATGGGATGACCTTCGAATGTCTCGGCAACGAGAGAGAAATAAGTGTCGAGCTCGTTCTGATCGAGCGTCTTTTCGCGGGTAAAGACGATATAGGTGCTCATGCAGTCTCTCCTTTGCTTCTGGAGCCGTTTCTGCTCTGGTTCTTGAATGGGAAAAGGCAAGGCGTGTAGGCAACACAGATTCCGCATTCGGGGCTGCGTGCCTTGCACACATAACGACCATGCAGGATCAGCCAGTGATGTGAGGGGCGCAGCATGTCAGGCGGGATGCGTTTGATCAGCCCTTCTTCAACGGCGCGTGTCGTCTTGCCAGGCGCCAGACCGGTACGGTTGCCAAGCCGGAAGATATGCGTGTCCACGGCCATGGCGCTCTCGCCGAACATCACGTTCAGCACCACGCTCGCGGTCTTGCGCCCGACGCCTGCCAAAGCCTCCAGCGCGGCCCGATCGGAGGGGACCACACCGCCATGCAGCGCCAGAAGCTGCTCGGAGAGTTTGAGCACGTTTTTCGCCTTCGCACGCCATAAGCCAATCGTGCGTATATGGCCCGCAATGCCCTCCTCACCCAGTGCCACCATGGCCTTTGCATCCGGTGCGGCTGCAAAGAGACCTGCCGTCACCTTGTTGACCGATTTATCGGTTGCCTGGGCCGATAGCACGACCGCGACGAGCAGGGAGAAAGCGTCGTCATAGACCAGTTCACTCTCGGCATCCGGGTTGGCCTCGGCCAGTGCCGTGATGAATTGACGTGCCTGCGCGAGGGTCATGGCCCTTCTGGCCGAGGGAAGAGACATCAGAACCATTTCATCATGTTGCATAAGGGCGTTTGAAGCCCCACAATAAGCGCTTCCCGCCCCAGACTACCAGTATGCCCGCCCAGCCAAACGTCTGGCGGAGGAGCTTTCTCTCGTGTCCAATACCGACAACAACCCGACCCGGCCGCGCGATATCGCCTTTGTCGACATCGTGCGCTTCGTGATGCGCCGATGGCTCGAGCATCCGGCCTTTCTGACACGCACCGTGCTCGGTATTGCGCTCGCCACCATTGCCGACGTGGCAATGCCGGTCCTGTCGGGCCGACTGGTGACCGATATCTCCAGCCATACCGGCGGTGCCCCTCATGATGCCGCACAAATGGCCCTGCGCAATGATGCGCTGTTCATGGTGGGTGGGCTGATCGCGCTTGGGCTGGTGGGGCTTCTGGGGCGGCGTTCCTCCTATCTTGGCATTACGTATCTCAGCCTTGCCATCATGCAGCGCGCCCTGTCTCAGGGCTTTGCGCGTGTGCAGCGCTTTTCGACCGACTGGCACGCCAATAATTTCGCAGGGTCCACCGTACGCAAACTGACCCGTGGCATGTGGGCCATCGACACGCTTGACGACACCTTGCTGCTGCTGATCGCTCCGGAGGTGCTGGTCCTGACCGGCACCACGCTTGTTCTGGCATGGCACTCTCCGTTTATGGGGGCCGTGCTGGCACTTTCTGTTGTGCTGTTCACCTGGCTCTCCGTCGTGCTGACGCTGCGCTACGTGGCGCCTTCGGCCCGGGCGGCCAATCGCTGGGATACGAAAGTGGGCGCGGCCATTGCGGATGCCGTGACCTGTAATGCCGTGGTCAAGGCTTTCGGCGCCGAACATCGCGAGGAACGCCGGCTGGACCGTGTGCTGCGTGCCTGGAGCGGGCGCACGGCGCGCACCTGGATCAGGGGGACCAACAGCGCCAACCTGCAGGGCTTTGCCTCGCTGGTCATGCGTATGCTTCTGGTAGCGCTGATCGTCTGGCAATGGTGGCAGGGCAAGGCCGGACCCGGCGATGTGGCCTATGTGCTGACGATGG
>NZ_AYXS01000034.1:95538-99517 GCF_000505765.1 Asaia sp. SF2.1
CAACGAGATGGAAGAGCTTGTTGCCATTTTTGATCAGGCGCCCGGCGTTCAGGACCACAAGGGCGCGGGCAAGGCCGCCTTCACGCAAGGTGACGTTCGTTTCGATAATGTGACGTTCCAGTATCCCGGTCAGGATACGCCGCTCTATCGTGATCTGGATGTCTCGATCACCCCCGGTTCGCGTGTTGCTCTCGTCGGGCCAAGCGGTTCGGGCAAAACGACCTTCACCAAGCTCATCCAGCGTCTCTATGATACAACCACGGGCAGGGTGCTGATCGATGGCGTGGATGTGCGCGATGTCACACAGGACTCATTGCGGGCCCACATCGCCATCGTTCCGCAGGAGCCGATGCTGTTCCATCGTTCCCTTGCGGAAAATATCGCTTATGCCCGACCGGGGGCAACGCAGGCCGAAATCGAGCGTGCCGCGCAGCTGGCCAATGCGAGTGCGTTTATCGAACGTCTGCCGGAAGGCTATGCTACGCTCGTTGGTGAGCGTGGGGTCAAGCTGTCGGGCGGTGAGCGTCAGCGCGTGGCGATTGCCCGTGCGTTTCTGGCTGACGCCCCCCTGCTGATTTTCGATGAGGCAACGTCCAGCCTCGATTCCGAGTCCGAAGTTCTGGTGCAGGACGCCATGCATCGCCTGATGGCCGGTCGCACGGTGATTGTGGTGGCGCACCGGTTGTCCACGGTCATGGAGCTGGACCGTATCCTCGTGTTCAGCAAGGGCGCGCTGAAGGAGGATGGCTCGCATGCCGAGCTGGTGCGGCGTGAAGGGGGGATCTATCGCCGCCTGTTCGAGTTGCAGTCGCTCGAGGGCTAAGGCGTCATCTCTGCCCTCAAGGCAGAATAACTTGGGGGATGGGATCGAACTTTAAGCAGGTGCCGAGGCATTGTGGCCTTGGGGGAGATATTCCTGCAGTACGCCACCTGGCTGGAAAACATAGATCCGATCGGCATGGGCAATGGTCGCCGGTCGATGGGCCACGATAATCTGGGTGACCTTCATGGCGCGCAATGCAGCGGCGACATGGGCCTCGGTCATTTCATCCAGATGGCTGGTGGCCTCGTCCAGAAACAGGATATCGGGTTTGCGATAGAGTGCGCGCGCCAGGATGATGCGTTGTTTCTGTCCACCGGAAAGTCCTGCGCCCATATCACCGATCAGGGTATCGAACCCCATCGGCATATGCTCGATATCCTGCAATATGGCGGCTCTGCTGGCACATTCCCTGAGCCACGCCTGATCGATTTCCTCATTGAAGCCGCTGATATTATCGACGATCGACCCTGAAAAGAGGCCGTCATCCTGAAGGACGCCGGCGATGCGGCTACGATACCCCTCCAGCGTCAGGGCCTCGATCGACTCGCCATCAAGCGTGATCTTGCCTGATGACGGCTCCATCAGCCCCATGAGCGTCTTGAGAAAAGTCGTCTTGCCGCAGCCCGACGGCCCCACGACCGCAATAATCTGTCCGGCAGGGACATCGAGGGAAATGTCGCAAAAGACCCAGGCATCATGCGCGCCATAGCGGGCGGAGAGGCCCTGGCAGGCAAGAGCTCCCTGGCCGCCCCCGTCGGGCCGGGGGGCAAGGCTGGTCGTAGGCTCGGACGGCTCCGTTGGGGTCATGACGATATCTGACAGGCGTTCTGTCTGCACGCTGAGCATGCGGATCTGGAAGCCGCTGCTGATCAGGCTGCCGATACGCCCTGCAAACTGGTCTTTGTAGGACAGGAATGCGACGAGCATGCCAACAGTCATGGCCCCTTTCATGACGGCCATCGCGCCGAGCACCATCATGATGAGCCTGTCTGCCCCGAAAATCAGCTCAGCCAGCCTGCCATAGATGAGGTCGTAGCGTTGGATGCGAAGCCGGACATTGATACTGTCGATCACCAGATTGAGCCATGAGATGCGACGGCTCTCGCGCAGGCCCAGCAGCTTTACGCTTGCCATGCCGCGTAGCGTTTCAATGAAATGACTTTGTTGGCGGGCATCGAAAACGATCTGCTCTTCATTCGCCTCGCGATAGAGACGGTAGGTAAAGAGCCTCAGCGTCACATCCAGTGTCACGGCGATCAGCGCCACGACAGCCAGCCACTCGCCATAGATGAACAACATCACGCCCATGCCCACGGCCATGAGGCCGTCCATGACCGTTTGAACCATATCGGTGGTCATGGTCTTCTGGATCGAGGCGATAGCGTTAAAGCGCGACAGGATATCGCCCACATGGCGTTTGGCAAAATAATCGAGCGGCAGGCGGGAAAGGTGGTTGAAGAGCCCGGTATTCCACTGAAGCCCTACCCGGGTGCCCATGATAAGCACGGACCATTGCCGTACGCAGGCAATGAGGAGTTGCAGGAGCAGCAAGAGCGCCACGCCAGCGGCGATCGTGCTCAGCAGCTCGCGATCCGAGGTGACAACAACCTCGTCGATAATCACCTGCGATACCATCGGCATGATGATCGCAATGACTTCGAGCCCGAGCGACAATGCTCCCAGCATCAGCAGGGATGAGCGCAGTCCGGCGACATGCCTGAACAGATCCCGCAGGCGCAGGGTCTCCCGGGCATCCTCCTTTCGGAAATTCTCATTGGGGAACGCCTCAAGCGCGATACCCGTGAACTCGCGCGAGACCGTCTCGATGGGCAGGCTGCGCCGCCCGAAAGCGGGATCATGGATCGTGACCCGTTTGCCGTTGACGGCAGTAAGAACCACGAAGTGGTTCATATTCCAGTGCAGGATGCAGGGCAGGCGAAGCCCCGATAATTCGTCCAGTTCCAGACGCACGGCGCGCGTTGTCAGGCCCACACGCTCGGCCGTGGCCATCAGGTCGCGCAGCGTGCTGCCCTTGATCGAGAGGGCAAACCGTCGCCTCAGCGTCGGTAGATCGATGCGGTTGCCATAATGCCCAAGGATCATGGCCAGGCAGGCCATGCCGCACTCGGCGGCTTCAACCTGCAGAATGACCGGCGTACGGGGCTGAAAACCATAGGCGAGGGATTTGAGCGTCTTCATCGCCCCGTCATCCTGTTGCCGGTCCCCTTGTTGCCACTCACCATGCCGCCGCTCACCATATAGATGTCATCACGGACACTGATCAGCGGGTCGAAGATCCACTGATAGAGCCTGCGGGTATCGATGGCGATATCGGCCTGCACGGCCATTCCGGCCTGAAGCGGCATCTGTTTTCCATAGGCGTTGACGTAATCCTGATCGGGCAGGATCCGTATGCGATAGAGAGACGGGTCTGAGCCGCGTTCAGTCCCGGTGCCTTTGCCTGCGGCGGTGGGGGCAGGACTGGCTTCAGTGATCGAGACAGGGGCGCGGGTCACTTCGAGAACCTTGCCGCGATAAAGCCCGAAGCGCTGATAGGGGAAGGCATCGTAACGCAGCAGGACTGGTTCACCCTCATGCAGGAACCCGATCGAGGCGCTGTTGACAAAGAGCATGGCCTCCAGCGTGTGCCCTGTAGGCAGGAGGGTGGCCAGTGTCTGCCCTGCCTGCACATGTTGACCCAGATTACTGCGTATGGCCGTCAGGATGCCGTCATCAGGTGCGATGACCACGCTCGATTTCTGGGCTTCGCTCTCGACGATCTGCTGCTGGATACGCGCGATCTCCTTGTCAAGGTCGTTGAGGTCACGCGCCTGCTGGGTGTCGTAGCGCACAAGCTTTGATGTCAGATCAGCAATCTGCCCCTCGATCCCGCTCATATTCTGCAGAAACTGGGCATGGCTGCTGAGTAGCTGTGCGTAGGTGTAGAGCTGATTCTGGAACTGCGTTTCGGTCACGATGTGCTGTGACTTGGCAGCCTGCATCCGCTTCATCGCCGATTCGACAATCGGCAAGACGTGGTTATCGCTCTCGATTTGACGCCGGATTTCATCGTGCTGCTGCGTGAGGTAACGGATCTGCGTTGCGATCGAGGTTTTCTCGATGGGTGCGTCCTGTAGCCTCAGGGCTTTCTGCTTC
>NZ_AYXS01000034.1:99557-99733 GCF_000505765.1 Asaia sp. SF2.1
CTCAGGATGTCGGCCTGCTCGCGAAGATGATCGAGCACACGGGCCTGGGTCGGGCCTGAACTCGATGTCGCTTCAATATTGATCACATAGAGCACGTCGCCCTTGTGAACATGTTGGCCCTCGCTGGCTTTTTGTGCCGAGATAACCCCCGTCGTGTTGACTGCAATGGTGATCAG
>NZ_AYXS01000034.1:99789-105158 GCF_000505765.1 Asaia sp. SF2.1
CCCGGTAGGTGGGGCCATATAGCCTGTTGCATGCACGCGTCGTGTGTAGACACCAAAAGCTGTGTAGAGCGTTGCCGCGATGCACAGGGCGACTGTCGCCAGAGCGACAAGTCGGAAGGAGAGGGGTTGGAGAAGCTGAACCCGCCCGAGCCAGGATTGTCGCCGGGCTTCAAGGACTTCGCGCCTGAAGAGGTCAGAAGTCATAAAAGACGACAATCGGAAGAAAAATCGGGAACACGGGAGGGCTCAGAAAAGGTTCATCCCTGCCAGCATTTCAGACTGGCAGGGAGTGAACGCTCAGACTTTAGGCAGGCTTGCTGGCCGGTGCGTTAGCTACCGCCGTAGCAACGATCTGGGTGATCCCGAGACCGGTTGTCTGGACAGCCTGCGGCACGCCGGTGAGGCTGTTGGAGGCGATCGAGTCGACAATTTCACCGATGCCCGTGCCGAGGTTGGAAGCACCTGCGACAGCGCTGGCTACGGGCGCCTTGCCACTGATCGCCTTTGTGGACCAATCGACAATGTTGCCGATGGCGCTGCCAAGCTGGAATCCGAAATTGCTGAAGAAACCGGCTCCGCTGACAGTTTCAATTTCAGTTGAGTTCAGTTCGCGCATGATTTTGGCTCTCTTGTTGTTTGCCGTGAAGGCCGTTGAATGAAGCCCAACTCAATATTGGCGCGTATCGATGGGCGCGACAATTGTCAGTCCGATGAACTAAGCGCGATCCATCGTGACAAATCCAGTAATCAATGCGGATATATCGTGAGAAATTACATATAGATATCAACACTTACGACGCATAGTGATGCTTTTCGGGTCATGCGCTTTCCGTCGTTACTACGAAAAAATTGCTATTTTTTCATGAGATCGAGGGCGAAGGCGGTGCTCTTGCGCAGGCACATCTTTCTCCTTTGCGAGAAAGTATTATCCGCTATCCTTCAGAGGAATTCGTGACCCTTTCTTCGCGGTGCCTCATATGACCCTGCAAACCTGGTGGCTGTTCGTCGTCACGGTATTTTTTATATCAGCGACACCTGGCCCGAATATGATGCATGCGCTCAGTCGCAGTGTTCAGGTCGGCTTCAATCGCAGTATTGCCGCCATGGCGGGCTGTATTACCGCGTTGCTTCTCGCGCTCGTTCTGTCAGTGATTGGTATCGGCGCCGTTCTTGTGGCCATGCCTCGGCTGTTCAACATCATCCGTTATGCTGGCGCCGCCTATCTGGTCTATCTGGGGATCAAGGCCTGGCGTGCGAGTGATACGCCGGAGGTGCCAGATACGGAAACAGGAAAAGCCGCGCCCGTGAGCCGCTGGGTGCTGTACCGCACCGGGTTTCTGGTCGGTATCAGCAATCCCAAATTACTGCTTTTTGCGGCTGCTTTCTTCCCGCAATTCATTGATCATCATCAGCCTGTTCTGCCGCAATTCGGCATACTGGTTGTGACCTATCTTTTTTCGGACGGGTTGTGGCTCACCCTTTACGGACTGGGCGGCCAGTCGCTCTCTCGTTTTCTGTCGCGCCGGCCGGTCAGACGGGCTTTCAATCGTCTGACCGCCATCGTGTTTGTCGCCTTCGGGATCGTGATCCTACGAGCGAAGGCCTGATTGCGCGGCACCATGATGAACGCTCAGCCCTGTCAGCGTCACCGCAATCTGGTCTGGCGTCGTGCCAATATCATTGATTGCGTGGGCGCCGGTGCGGAACATCACTGGGATTGCCATCGCCTGAGGTGACAGGCGGAATGTGCTGGGCGTTCCGTTGGCCGCTACTGTCATCATGCCGTCAGGGCGTGTGTGAAGCACGATATGAGCGGTGTGAGTGTCGTCCAGCGTGCCGAGCACAACGCCATTTTCTGGCGCATTGTCGACTTGGCCATGCAGCACCAGACGGTCACCATCGACAAGAATGCGCAGGATCGGGGTCGCATCCTCATCGGCGGTCAGTTCGGCCAAAACGACATTTCCGCTTTTGGGGAAACGATCGATATGAATCGTCGCATCAAGCATGGCTTCGGCGTCAGCCACACGCCAGGGACGGGATTCGGAAAACTCCGTTCGGGGCTGGCGTGCGTGATAGGCCGTTGGCTTGCGCGCTTCACTGCTCAGGGCAATGCCGCCCGGCGTCAGGCGATACGGGGCATCGGCCTTGGGCTGCCCTAATGCAGTGGCGGGCAGGACCGACATGCTGAAGGCCTTTGTCTCACGCAGGTCAAAGCCGGTCGGATCAAAAACGGGCGCCGCATGGGCTGCCGCCACAAAGGAGGCAAGGGCGCAGGCCGGAAAAAGGAACAAGCCTTTCTTCATGACGGGTACTCCTTTTGGAATTCAGTCGCCATTGGGTGCGACGCAGGTCTCCAGAAACCGGGCCAACGCACGACCTCTATGGCTGGTCGCGTTCTTTTCTTCTGCCGAGAGTTCGGCAAAACTGCGGCAATCACCTTTGGGGATGAAAATCGGGTCGTAACCATGGCCGTGCGCGCCGCGTGGCGGCCAGCAGACCGCCCCTTCGCAACGGCCCTCAGCAAAGCGTGTGACACCATCGGGCCATGCAACGCAGAGCACAGCCACGAAGGAGGCCGAGCGATCGGCCGCGCCGTTCATTTCGTCATGAACGCGCTGCATGGCCACCTGCATGTCACCACCCGGGCCGGCCCAGCGGGCTGAATAGACGCCGGGACGCCCTTCAAGGGCGCTGACGCAGAATCCGGAATCATCAGACAGGGCAGGCAGTCCCGTGGCGCGCGCTGCAGCGAGGGCCTTGATGGCGGCATTGCCCTCAAAACTGTCAGCCGTCTCTTCCGGCTCGGGCAAAGAGAGTTCGGCCGCCGAGACGATCTCGATGCCGCTATCGGCCAGCAGAACCCGGAATTCAGCCAGCTTGCCCTTGTTGTGGCTGGCGAGCACAACGCGCTCGCCTCGCCTGAGAACCCGTTGGCCGGGCGCGGTCATGTCGGCTGGCGCCGCGCCGCTCACGCCGTTTTTCCGGTTGAAGCGCTGCCGTTTGTCACGCTCTCAAGCGCCTCGCGCTGGGCATCGAACAGGCGCGACGTGCCCAGCTTTGCAAGCGCCATCAGCGAGGCGAATTCGCTTTCGCTGAACGGTGCGTCTTCTGCCGTGCCCTGGATTTCGACAATGCCGCCTTCGCTGGTCAGAACGAAATTCGTATCGGCCTGGGCTGAGCTGTCTTCGATGTAATCGAGATCGAGCACAGCGCCGGCATCGGTCAGACCGCAAGAGACCGCAGCCACCTGCGCACGCAGGGGCGAGCGCTTGAGCACGCCAGCCTTGATCTGCTTGTCGAGAGCAATGGCAAGGGCCACCCAGGCGCCTGTGATGGCGGCGCAGCGCGTGCCACCATCGGCGTTGAGCACGTCGCAATCGAGCGTGATGGTCATCTCACCCAGGGCACGCAGGTCCACGCAGGCGCGCAGGGCGCGGCCGATAAGGCGCTGGATTTCCTGCGTACGGCCCGACTGCTTGCCCTTGGCTGCTTCACGGTTGCCACGGGTATGCGTCGCGCGCGGCAGCATGCCGTATTCCGCGGTAATCCAGCCCTGGCCCTGACCACGCAGGAAAGGCGGCACGCGATTTTCGATCGAGGCTGCACAAAGAACCTCGGTGCCACCCACGCGGATCAGCACGGAGCCCTCGGCATGGCGGGCGAAACCCGGCTCGATGGAAACGACGCGGTTCTCGTCGGCCTTGCGGCCTGAAGGGCGGGTGCTGGACATGGAGCGTTTTCCTCGTTTCAAGCGCAGAGATGCGGTCGGGTGCAGCTTTAGCGCCTGGGGCCCTGAATGACAAAGCCGAATGACAAGGCGGAATCATGCGGGTCAGCCCCGACCGGGACCCTGCCGTTACCGCCATCGCTCAAGGCATCGGGCAAGGCACGCGCCCCACGATGAAGGTCAGGCGGTTGCATAATCGGACACGGCGTCGTGCCCGGCCGACCCGCTCAGCCGATCAGTTCAACCGCATCGCCAAGGCGGATGGTCCCTGCTTGGCGGATGACCGCATTCTGGCCGAACATGACTCCACCGGGACGGTGGCGAAACCCGGTCATGGTCTTGAGTGGCTCGCGCGGAACAGGAATCGTCCCGCTTTCCTGATCGATGGTGGTGACGATGCAGCGGCTGCAGGGTTTGACCAGGTCAAGTTCAACTGTACCGATCCGGATGGAGCGCCATTCATCCTCAGCCCAGGGCTGATCGGTCTCGATGACGATATTGGGCCTGAAACGCTCCATCGGCACGGGCTGATCGAGACGGGCGTTGAGGTCGTCGAGTGACGCCGTGTTGGTGACGAGCAGTGGAAACCCGTCTGCAAAGCTTACACTGCCAAACTCGGTTGGTCTGGCATGGGCCGGGTCGGCCATATGCACGAGCCTGCACGCTGTGCCGAGAATAGCGCTCAGCCATGCCGCAGCCTCGTCTCCGGCATCCCGTGCCGCGATGGCATGGTCCTTCCAGACGCTCACTGTCATTGCAGGTGCCTGAGGAGCAGGCGGATCGATCCTCAGTTCCGAGCCGTCGCTACCGGTCAGGTGAAGTGTCTCACCGTTCAGCGCCGTCAGGATGCGTGCCATGGCCGGATGCTGGCGCTGCGTCATGAAGCGCCCATCCGGCGCAACCACGAGCCAGCGCCGGTCGCCACGCGGCCCCCAGGGGTCGAGTTCGAGTGCCGTCATATCAACCCGGTGCATGCTTTTGACAGGATGGATATATAAGGCTGCAAGGCGGGTCATCGGCACGACTCCGAAGCGGATGGACAGGACACGTCGTGACAGGTCTAGTCGCTCGGGACGGTGACAGGAAGCCATCTGGCGCGTCGGGAAAAGGGGCAGGGCATGATCGATCTCTCAAACCTGCCGGGTGGCATGGATGCCCGGTCGGCGAATGTGCTGCGCGAGATTGTCGAGCAATACATGGAGACGGGTGATCCCGTGGCCAGCAAGACGCTTGCCCAGCGCCTGACGCCCTCGCTTTCTCCCGCGACCATACGCAATGTCATGGCGGAGCTGACCCAGGCCGGATTACTGTTCAGCCCCCATGTCTCGGCGGGTCGCCTGCCCACCGAGAAAGGCGTGCGACTATTCGTGGATGGCCTGTTGCAGTTCGGTGCGCTCGATGAACTGGAGCGCGCCCAGATTGCCGGGCGTCTGGCGCTCAAGGGGCGATCCATGCAGGAGACGCTCGCAGAGGCCTCCTCCATGCTTTCGGGGCTTTCGGCGGCAGCCGGTCTGGTTCTGGCCCCCAAGGGCGATGGCGCCCTCAAGCATATCGAATTTGTCGCGCTCGGGCCGGGCAAGGCCCTGGTGATCCTTGTGGCCGCCGATGGTCAGGTCGAGAACCGCGTGATTGAAACGCC
>NZ_AYXS01000034.1:105262-106833 GCF_000505765.1 Asaia sp. SF2.1
GTAACACTGAGTGCCTTGCGCCAGCGCGTCTCGGAGAATTTGCAGCAGAACCGCTCTGATCTGGATGTGCTGGCGACCAGCGTGATCGAGAGTGGTCTTGCGATGTGGGATGAGCAGCATGGCACGCTCTATCTGCGCGGGCAGGGCAATCTGCTGACCGACATCACCGAAATCGAGAAACTCACGACCATCCAGATGCTCTTTGAGCGTCTGGAGGCGCAGGAAACGATGCTGCGCCTGCTTCAGCTGGCGCAGGAATCGGACGGTGTACGGATCTATATCGGTGCCGAGAGCGGGTTTTTTGGCATGTCGGGCGTATCGATGGTCGTGGCACCGGCGCGCAACGAGACGAATCGCATCGTCGGTGCCATCGGGGTGATTGGCCCGACACGGCTCAACTATGGGCGGATCGTGCCTGTGGTGGATTACACGGCCCGTGTGATCGGTCGCCTCCTGAGCTGAACAGGCAGGGTCTGACACTGCTATGACATGTTTTTTAAGAATCACTCGCAATTTATCATTGAGAATTATTCTCAAACGCTGTTAGGGTCGCGCCGTTCTGAAGTGGAATGGCTGATGATAGTCTGTTCGTGTAACGCCCTGACCAATCATGATATCGCTGATGCCGTAAACAGAGGGGCCTCGCGCGCCCGGGAGGTCTATGCCTCCAAGGGGTGCAAGGCCCAGTGCGGCAATTGCGTGCCCGGCGTGGTATGCGCCCTGCGTAGTCTGCTGCGCGAAAGGAACGAGGCCGCGATGGCCTTCAACACAGTCGATCAGGGTGCAGGCAACGCCGCTTACGCCTGAGTGAGGGCACCCGCACCGGGCCATGGTGACGTACCGTCATGTCGGCAGGCTTGCTGATCTGCCCATAGGGGGCCGGACATCCGACCGGCCATGAAAAAACCCGCCAGCCTGCGCTGACGGGTTTTTCCGTTTCCGGGGTCCTGTGCGGGTAAGCCCGGGGCAGGATGTCCGGTTCTGTCTTACTCGGCGGTCTGGTCGGGAGCCGGCGAGGAGTTCAGCGTGATGTAGCGCTGGATACCGACCTGCTTGATCAGATCGAACTGACGGTCGATGAAATCTTCATGCTCTTCCTCGTTGGCGAGGATACGGATCAGCAGATCACGTGACACGTAATCGCGCACGCTTTCGCAATAGGCGATGCCTTCGCGCAGATCGGCCAGCGCCTTTTCCTCAAGCTTGAGATCGCAGGCGAGGATTTCCTCAACGCTTTCACCCACCAGGATCTGGTTCAGACGCTGCACGTTCGGCAGGCCTCCCAGATACAGGATGCGCTCGATCAGCCAGTCGGCATGACGCATCTCTTCGATGGATTCGTCATATTCCTTCTTGCCCAGCTTGGTGACGCCCCAGTGATTCAGGGTGCGGGCATGAAGGAAATACTGGTTGATGGCCGTCAGCTCATTGGTGAGCTGGATGTTCAGATGCTCGATAACCTTCGGATCTTTAAGCATGGTTGGCTCCTTTTTCTGTCCTGCACGCAGAAGGGGCGCATGGCCACTCCCCGCAGGCTGTGTGACGCTGTTCAAGCATGGAAAAGAAGCGGG
>NZ_AYXS01000034.1:106902-111635 GCF_000505765.1 Asaia sp. SF2.1
GTGGAGTCAGTAAATGTTGTTGCAATTTAATTGCAACAACAAAGTCGCCTCAAATCATGGGCGCAAAATCAGGCCCCTGAACGCAAAACACCCCGCACAAGGCGGGGTGCAGCGGGACAGAATCCCGTCAGATCGCGAGAGCCGTCGCCCGGTGGCACAACCGCCCGGACGAACGCTTCTTATCCGATCAATAGCGCTTGCGCGACGAGCCCTTGCCGTTGCCGACCGAGTTGCCCTTGCGGAATGAAGGGCGGTCGCCGCGATCACCGCGATCGCCCCTGTCACCACCACGCTCACCTCTGTCGCCACCGCGATCGCCGCCACGGTCACCACCGCGGAAGCCACCCTTGCCACGAGGAGCAAAGCCACCCTCACGCGGGCGGCGCGGGCCGCGCGGCGGGGCAGAGGGGCCAGTCGGGGCAGAAGCCGGCTCGATCTTGGCTTCATCCGCATCGGCACCGGCAACGCAGGAGCGGAAACGCTCGGCGCTGTCAGGAGCAATCTCGAAGAGTGTGTGATCCGTGTCGATATGGATCGCACCGATCTCGCTCTTGGTCACACCACCCAGGCGGCAGATGAGGGGGACAAGCCATTTCGGGTCGGCACGTTCGGTACGACCAATGGCGAGGCTGAACCACTCACCGCCCATACGGTCCACCCGGCCTGTGAACTCGCGGGGTGCACGATCGTCGCGCATGCCACGGGCAGGGGCATCAACGCTGACCGGACGGATCGACTCGACGCTCGGCAGGCGGCTCTTGTAGAGGCGCACGAGGGCCGTTGCGAGCTGATGCGCGTCATGCGCATTTGCCAGCTGCGACGCCAGGGCATCTTCATTGGCCTGCGACGGCGCGAAAAGCGTCTCGTCTTCCATCAGGCGCTTGGCGTCTTGCTCAAGGATGGCATCCGCCGAAGGGACGCTTTCCCACTCGGCATTGCTGATCTTGGCAAAGGAGAGCAGGCGCTCAGCCTTGCGACGCTGGCTGACAGGCACCATGACCACGCAGGTGCCCTTGCGGCCTGCACGGCCCGTACGGCCCGAACGGTGCAGCAATGTTGCTGCTTCGCTCGGCATATTGGCATGGATCACGAGTGAAAGTGCCGGAATGTCGATCCCACGTGCGGCCACGTCGGTTGCCACGCAAACGCGTGCCACACCCGAACGCAGGGCTTCGATGGCGCGTGAACGCTCGTTCTGGCCCATTTCGCCGGAGATGGCGACCGAGGCAAAACCACGCTCGACCAGCGCTGCCTGTACCTGCGCGACCATGGCGCGGGTGTTGCAGAACAGCATGGCGGTCGGGCTCTCGTAATAACGCAGCACATTGACGACACCGCGACCAATGTCATTCGGCGCTGTCAGCACGCATTTATACGTGATGTCATCATGCTGCTTAGACGTGGAGACCGTGTTGATGCGCTCGGCGTTCTTCTGGAAGCGGCGCGCCAGATTGGCGATTTCCTTGGCGATGGTCGCCGAGAAAAGCAGCGTGCGGCGTTCGACAGGCGCGGCATCCAGAAGCTGTTCCAGCTCGTCGCGAAAGCCCAGATCGAGCATCTCGTCGGCTTCGTCCAGCACGACCACGCGCAGATCGGACAGGTTCAGGGCACCGCGCGACAGATGATCGCACAGGCGGCCCGGCGTCCCCACAACGATATGGGCACCGTTCGACAGGTTGCGGGCTTCGCGACGGGCATCCGTGCCGCCAATGCAGCTGACGATACGCGCACCGGTCTCGGCATAAAGCCACTGAAGTTCGGTCTGCACCTGCAGGGCCAGTTCGCGCGTTGGTGCAACCACCAGAGCAAGCGGGCTGTTGGCAGGGGGAAGGCGCTCACTGCCCTCGGGAATGAGGGTCGGGGCAAAGGCGAGACCGAAAGCAACCGTCTTGCCCGATCCTGTCTGTGCGGAAACGAGGAGATCCCGTGTCTCAAGGCCTGGCTGCAGAACGGCTTCCTGCACGGCGGTCGGTGTTTCATAACCGCGTGCCGCCAGAGCGCGGCTTAGAGACGGTACGGTATCGGGAAAGGGCATGCGGTTCGGACTCAATCAGGATCGTGCGAAGAGAGAACGCCGAGACAGGAATGCGCTGTTCGAGCATGGCTCGCGGCGTAAGGAAGGCGGTCAATAAAGAATATGCGAGCTGAAATCTAGGATTAAACGGCACCCGTGCTGAAAACGCTTCTGCGGGAACCTGACTCGGCACACTCCCAATATATGGGACATGCGCGCCAAATTGAAGCGATTGCTGCCACACAAACCGTTAAATTCGGGTAAGACGCCACGCATGATTGCCGCGTTCCTCTCCCGTCAAAAGGGTGCGTTTCTGCGCCTGCACGCGCAGCAATGGCCTTTGAAATGGCTTTTTGCCCCCAGCGGCAATGCGTTCGAATTTGCCTTGCGCAACACCATCGCCTCGCTCGTCGCGCTCGGAATCGCGTTCTGGATGGAACTGGGCGAACCGCAATGGGCCGCCATGACCGTATGGATCACGGCGCAGGGCTCACGTGGCGAGAGCCTTTCCAAGGGTCGGTGGCGTCTGGTCGGCACTGTGCTGGGCATGGCAGGTGCAGTGGGGCTGGTTTCGGCGTTTCCCCAGGCTCCGTGGCTGTTCATCCCTGCGCTGGCGCTCTGGGCCGGGCTCTGCACGGGGCTGGCGACGCTGTGCCAGAATTTCCGTGCCTATGCCTTTGTGCTGGCGGCCTATACCTGCGCCATTATTGCAACCGGCGCCCTGAACGCGCCCGATCATGTGTTTGAAATCGCCATGGCGCGCGGCACCTATATCTTTCTGGGTGTCGTGTGCGAGATGGTGGCTGGGCTGGTCTTTTCGGCGTCTCTGGCGGTCAAGGCCAGACGTACCATGCGCGGCTGGCTGATCGAGGCCATAGGGGCCGCTTCAAAGGTCATTGGCGATGTGCTTGATGGCGCCCCGCCGCCTGAGGCGGCGATACGTGCCGTGTTCAGCCGAACGCTCAGTCTCAACGAGCAACTCGAATTTACCGTGGTTGAGGTCGGGCGCAGTGACCATGCAATCGCGTGCGCCTATGCCACGATCGGCATTCTGTCGCGACTCGTCTCGCGTGCGTTGGGGATGCAGGCGCGACTTTCCACACAGCTTGTCCTTTCCGAACGCGTCAGAGCGGGGCTGGCCGAGGTGGCGCGTTTTGTCCGCAACGTACCGGCAAGGCTGGATGATGCTGACACGCTTCTGGCGCTGCGCCGGGATCTCGAGGCGCTCGCTGCGCGCTGCGACATCCTGCATGACGAAGCTGGCGCGACCGATCACCCGGAGGAAGGGTTCAACCCCGATGACGCGATCATCCTTCAGGGTATGCGCCTGATTCTGGAGGAATATCGCACGCTGCTGATCTATTTCGAGGCCCGTCCGACCGAAGCCACGACTCCTGCGCGGTATCGGCTGCGACGCGTGCTGCATTTTCATGCGGCATTCCATAACGCCATGCGCTCTGCCGCTGCCATCTGTCTGGCAGGACTGGTATGGGAGGTCACGGCATGGCCACAGGGGGCAGCGTTCATCTCGTTCATCGCTGTGGTGGTGGGGCGGTTTGCCACCACCGATAATACCGTGCTCGTCAGCAACCGCTTTTTCTACGGTGCCTGTTTCGCCACTCTGGCTTCCATCCTGCCGGTATTCTTCCTTATCCCAACCGGGACGGGGTTCGAGGCCCTGATCGTGGCTCTGGCCCCTTTGATGTTCATTGGTGGCCTTGCGGCACGCAACCCCGCCACTGCCACCGCAGCGGGGTCATATAATACCTTCCTGCCTGCGCTGATTGGTCTCGATAACCATATGCGCATGAACGAACTTACCTGGTTCAATGCCACGATCGCCCTGCTGCTCGGGCTTGGGGCAGGGGTGCTTGTGTTCCGTTGTATCCTGCCATTCAATATCTATCAGGTATGTGCCTTGTTGCGACGACGTGCCCTGCATGGATTGCAGCGTATCTGTGTGACGCCGCGGTTTCTGCCGGCCGAGAATCGCTGGATCGGGCTCATTACCCAAGGCATGGAACGTGTCATCCGTTATGCAGGCGCCTCGCTCACCCCGTTCATGGAGCTCAACCTGCATGGTCTGCTATCCACCATGACCCTTGGGCGTAACCTGCTTTTCCTGCGTGGTGTCGCGGCGCGGCCTGCACTTCCTGCGGCGCTGCGCGACATTCTTACGCAGTTCTTTACTGGACTCGGTCCCCATTGGCTTCGTGGCCCCGGTGTCGAAGCGGCCGTGTTCACGTCGCGGATAGAAAGCGCCATCAGCACCATTCACCAGCATGCGGCATTGGCGGATGACCGGGAATGTCCGGCTTATGCCGAGGTGCTCGGGAGCCTGCTTGTGGTGCGGCACGAATGGCAGGGCAATCAGGACTGGATGAATGACCGGCACTTCAGGCGCTGCCTGCAACTGGCCCGTGCGACCGGGCAGTAATCTGCGCCACAGGACCGGATTGCCCGGAGGGCATTAGATGGAATGTTAGTCGATCACAGCCAAATGATCATTTCATAACGAATTTATGTTCCGATTCGGGTGTGAGAAGAGAATATAAATTCTCTCATGCGGGCCATTCCACCAGTCCCGTCACACTGAAAGGGTCGTCACGCCATGAAGATCGGTTTCGTTTCCGACAGTCTCGGCAAACTTTCTTTCGAAGCCATGCTGGATCAGGCCGTTGCGCTCGGCGTGTCGGGCGTGGAGGTCAATACGGGCGGG
>NZ_AYXS01000034.1:111741-114867 GCF_000505765.1 Asaia sp. SF2.1
TTGTGCGTGCTTTCGAGCAGCGCGATCTCGAAATCATCGCCCTGAACGTCAACGGCAACCCTCTCCACCCGGTGGATACGCGTCAGGGTCAGGATCTTGAGGAGACGATCCGGCTGGCGGGTGATCTTGGTATCGGCACGATCTGTACCATGTCGGGCCTGCCGGAAGGGCAGGAGGGGGACCGTTTGCCCAACTGGGTGGTGAGTTCATGGCCGCCCGAAGGTCAGGTTGCCAAGGAATGGCAACTGCGCGAGCGTTTGCTGCCCTATTGGGAACGTATCCTGCGTATGGCGCCTGATCACGGTATCACGCGCATTGCGCTCGAACTGCATGGCGGACAATGGGCCTATAACGTTCCAAATTTCCTGCGCCTGCGCGAAGCGCTCGACCCCATGATCGGGGCCAATCTCGACCCGTCACACATGTTCTGGATGGGGGCTGACCCGATCGCCGCTATCGATGCGCTGGGTGACGCCATTTTCCATGTCCACGCCAAGGATGCCGGTTTTAATGAGGCGAGGCGGGGGGTGACATCGAATCTCGAAAACGGCCCGCTGGGTCTGCCTTCGGCACGTGCCTGGTCGTATCTCACGCTTGGCTATGGGCATGACACGCTATGGTGGCGTCAATTCTGCTATCGTCTGCGCATGGTGGGCTATGATGGCTGGCTGTCCATCGAGCATGAGGACCCATTGCTGGATGCAGTGGAAGGGCTTGAGAGATCAGTCACCCTTCTGCGTGAGGTCATGCCAGTGGCCCTCGGCGGCTTTAATCAGATGGATATCTGAACGCTGCCCCTTTTTGGATCTCGCCAAAGGCCGGCCTCTGACATGAAGTCGAAGGCGGCCGATCAGGCCGCGAGTTTCTTGCGGCCAATCACGGCATGGACGGTATCATTCCACGCCGTAAGGTCCTCGGGGGGCACGACCTCACCGGTGTCCAGATCGCCAAAACCTGCCTTGTCGAGCAAGAGCGTGACAAGACGGGTGCGGTCGGCGGGCTCAAGAGCCTGCCACAGGGCCACGGCTTTCTGCGCAATGAAATTGTCGGAGAAGGTGATGATGAATGGCGCACCGGGTCGCAGCACGCGGTTGACCTCCTCCAGCACGGCCAGCGGATTGGTCAGATAGGCAAACCCGTCGCACAGACACACGGCATCGAGCGTATCGTCAGGCAGGTCGAGTGCCGGTGTTTCGTTCAGATCCTGCTCGATCCGTCGTGTCAGGGCGATATTGGCCTCAAGGGCCTTGCCGTTCACATCCAGCCCAAGCACGGTTTCAAGCTGCGCCTCCGCAGGGAGGTGGCTCATCGTCCCGGCCATGAGGTCGAGTATGACACCCGTGGCAGGAAGCGCGGTCTGGTAAAGGGCCGTGACCGCGGTGCGGGCGCCCGCATCCATCTGCGTTGAATCGCCACGACCAGCATAGAAACTGCGATCGGGGTCGTTATTGGCGCGGGTGAAGGCTGCCGGGTGCAGCCCTGACGGGGTATCAGTCATCGGACCAGTCCTGCCTGTCTCTGCTCTGGCGTGCTCGCAGCATTGCGAGGACCCGCGCAGGGATGACGCCATGACAGGCACACGTCAAGGCAGACAGCCTCTCTACGCGCGCTTCCCGCCCAGGCGATGTGAGGCCGGGTTCAGAGCGCTGCGCCGTGCCACTCGAACGGACCGTCGGAAATCCCGGCAATGCGGGCGTGACGGTCCACCGGGATGGCCTGCTGCCGCAGAAGCGGCTGCAGCGCCTCGCTCACCTCGTGGTAGGGCGCACGGGATGGCGGCGCCGTGAGGATGACATCGAACAGTCCAAGCTTGCGATAGTCATTGAGGCGCTGCGCGATTTCCTGCGCGGTGCCAACAAGCGCCGAGGCGGCCACCTGCGAGGGGAGCCCCTGATCGATCAGGGTTTCGGTTTCGTCCCATGCCTCTTCCGTGCTGTCCTTGAGCACGATGTCCAGTGCCACTACGGAGCGGGCCGGGTGGTCGACAATCTGCGATGGCAGGCAGTGCTCGTAGAGCGCCATGGTCTCAGCCACGCTACCATCGGGCCTCAGCCGCTCGATGCCGCCAGGGCCCTGGCGCAGCAGATTATGCTGCGCGGCGTGACCACGCATCCAGTCGATCATGTCATCTCGAACGAGCAGGCTGCATCCGGCGGGCAGTTGTGTCAGGCATTTTTCAAGCGCCTCCCGGCTCATATCAAGGCACGACCAGATGAGACGGACATGGCGTGCAATGGCGGGGGTGTCGTAGGAGGCGATGAACATGGGTCTGTTATCCTGCACCGCAACGGGCGGTGCGTCGGCTTTGAAAATTTACGTCAAGAAACCGGAGGTTTCCCGTGCCGTGGCGGCCCGGACCCACTATAACTGCCCGTATGATGATCCGGTTCCATAAGATGCAGGGCCTCGGCAATGACTTCGTCATTATCGACAGGCGCCACGAGCGTTTCGACGCCACATTACATACCATGTCCAGGCTTTGTGACCGTCGCTTTGGTGTCGGGTGTGACCAGCTTGTGCTGCTCGATGCGCCAGATCGCGATGGGGCTGATATCCGGGTACGTTTCTACAATCCTGATGGATCCGAAGCAGGGGCGTGCGGCAATGCCTCACGCTGTGTCGCTGCCCTCATTGGCAATGCGCCGGTATTACAGACAAGTGCGGGATTGCTGCCGAGCTTCATCACGTCCGAGGGTGAAATCGGGGTGGATATGGGTGTGCCCGCGCTGGACTGGCAGCGTGTCCCCCTGTCACAGGCGATGGATACCGTCGAACTGCCCCTGCCGGGCAGCCCTGCGGCCTGTTCGATGGGTAATCCGCATGCGACCTTCTTTGACGGGATGGACCGTGCGGACCGCGAGGGCGCCGCGCTGGAGCGCGATGCGCTCTTTCCGGAACGCGCCAATATCGGCTGCGCCGAGATTGTCTCCCGTGATTTCATTCGGCTGCGCGTCTGGGAGCGTGGCGCCGGGTTGACACTGGCCTGCGGGTCCGGAGCCTGTGCTGCCGTGGTCAATGGTGTGCGTCGCGGCCTTCTGGACCGGGAGTGCCGGGTGGAAATGGATGGCGGTGCGCTGCGTATCCATTGGCGCGAGGCAGACGGTCATGTTCTCATGATCGGTCCGG
>NZ_AYXS01000034.1:114917-115131 GCF_000505765.1 Asaia sp. SF2.1
CGACCCATGTTTTCGAGGGGCTCTATCCCCTCGGGACGCATGACGGATGAGCGGTGCCCGTCTCCTGACCTTCGGCTGCCGCCTCAATCTGCATGAAAGCGAGCGTATGCAGGCCCTGACTGGCCATTTGCCGGATGTCGTGGTGGTCAACACCTGCGCGGTGACGACAAGCGCTGAACGTCAGGCGCGTCAGGCCATCAGACGTGCCCATCGT
>NZ_AYXS01000034.1:115188-115332 GCF_000505765.1 Asaia sp. SF2.1
GATGACCCCGGCAAGCGTATTGTGGTCACGGGCTGTGCGGCCCAGATTGCGCCGCAGGACTGGGCCAGCCTGCCCGGCGTGTCGCATGTGATGGGCAATACCGAAAAGCTCGAGGCCGCCAGCTGGTCGGAAACCGCCCTGAAG
>NZ_AYXS01000034.1:115420-117564 GCF_000505765.1 Asaia sp. SF2.1
CAGCAGGGGGCTGTTGCTGATATCATGCAGGCCGCACCCGCTCCCGTTTCCCCCGTGGTCGAAACGGGAGGGCATGTGCGTGCCCTGCTTCAGGTGCAGCAGGGCTGCGACCATCGCTGCACATTCTGCATTATCCCGTATGGGCGCGGCCGCTCGCGTTCGGTGTCCACCCGGGACGTGATCGCCCGCGCCCGGGCGCTGGTCGAGGCGGGCCATCATGAAATCGTTCTGACGGGTGTCGATATCGCCTCCTGGGGGCGGGACCTCGATGGCGCACCTGCACTGGGCACGCTTTGTCGTGACGTGCTGTCAGCCGTGCCGGAATTGCCCCGACTGCGCCTGTCCTCGCTCGATCCGGCCTCTGTCGATGCCGATCTGTGGTATCTGCTGGCCGAGGAGCCCCGCTTTCTGCCGCATCTGCATCTCTCGCTACAGGCAGCGAGCGATAAGGTGCTCAAGCGCATGAAGCGCCGCCATTCGGTGCAGGATGCCGCCGATCTGATCACGCGGGCGCGGCGCCTGCGTCCCGATATTGCGATCGGGGCCGATCTGATTGCCGGATTTCCGACTGAAACCGAGGCTCAGGCGCAGGAGACGCTCGATTTTGTCGTGCGTCATGAACTGCCCTATCTGCACGTCTTTCCCTACAGCGAGCGCCCCGGCACCCCGGCGGCCCGTATGCCCAGCGTCCCTAATGCAAAACGTCAGGCGCGTGCCGCGGCCCTGCGTGAGGCAGGCGAGGCCAATCGGCAGGCCTACTGGCGCGGTATGATGGGGCGCCCTCTCGATGTTCTGATGGAGGGGGCAACCAAGGGCCACTCGGCCCATTTCGTGCCGGTGCGTCTGTCTCGCGGGCAGGCAGTTCGTGGCACTCGCCTTACCCTTGTCGCCCGAACCCTTGACGAAGTAGGGCTGGTAGCAGAGATCAACTGACATGGCCGGATTTTTCTCACGTCTGAAACAGGGGCTGACGCGCTCGACGCAGAAGCTGAATGCTGCTCTCACCCATCGCTATCTCGACGAGACAGCGCTGGAGGAACTCGAGGACGAGCTGATTGCAGCCGATCTCGGCCCCGCAGTGGCCGGGCGTGTGATCGAGGAATTCCGCACGTCGCGTTTTGGCCGCAATGTCACGACCGAAGAAATTCAGGAGGCTCTGGCCACCGAAATCGCCCGCGTGCTCGAACCCGTGGCCCAGCCCTTCGAGCTCAAGACCGAGCACAAGCCGCATGTCGTGCTCGTGGTGGGCGTCAATGGCGTGGGTAAGACCACGACCATCGGCAAGATGGCCAAATGGTTCCGGGATCAGGGGCGCTCGGTCATGATGGTGGCGGGCGACACGTTCCGCGCCGCTGCTGTCGAGCAGTTGCAGGTCTGGGGTGAGCGTACCGGCGCGCCAGTCATTGCGGGCAAGCCGGGTGGGGATGCCGCAGGCCTTGCCTATGAAGGCATCAAGCAGGCGCGTGAATCAGGAACCGACCTGCTGTTCGTCGACACGGCCGGGCGTCTGCACAACAAGGGCGCGCTGATGGAAGAGCTCGCCAAGATCATCCGCGTCATGAGGAAGTTCGACGAAACCGCTCCCCATTCAGTGTTGCTGGTGCTCGATGCCACGACTGGACAGAATGCAATGGAACAGGTGCGTGTTTTCCGTGAACTCGTGAATGTAACGGGTCTGATCGTGACCAAGCTCGATGGCTCCGCACGGGGTGGTATCGTTGTGGCACTGGCTGACGCCTTCAAGCTTCCGGTGCATCTGGTGGGCGTGGGTGAGCAGGTCGAGGATCTGCGTCCCTTCTCGGCTCAGGAATATGCGCGTGGTCTCGTGGGCGGAAGCGGTGCCGATCTGACCAGCCATCTGATCGACGAAGTTCAGGATTGAGCCAGTAATCTGGCTTATCCATGCGTGGCCTGTGATGGCTACGCCATCGACACCATGCCGGCATGGCTTTTAATAGGTGAGGGCCTGTATCGGCCATCACGCGCCTGCTCAGGCGCGTGTTGCGCAACGCTGACAGCCGTGCAGTCCCGCACCTGACATAGCCGGATTCCGGGGGGCGGGGGCACTGCCGGTCTGGAGGCGATTCACGCCTCATGCCAGATGTTGTTCGCATGCTGAAGTGAGCGCCTGGGATGATTTTTTT
>NZ_AYXS01000034.1:117680-118158 GCF_000505765.1 Asaia sp. SF2.1
ACGGTATGATAACGAACTAAGGCTGATTCAATTAATTTTTAAAGTTCGATACAAAACAGAAATATTTCGTCGCACGCGTCCGGTCCTCGTTATGCCAGCGTTACGTTCCAGATGAATTACGTTACGTGTGGAGCGTGTGACCTATGGCGTTAAGCCTGCGCAGATCTTTCCTTTTGACGTTTACGGCAGTGGCCGGACTATCTACCTCGGCAGCCATGGCGGCCACGGTGCCGATGGACGCAACTGCCACCAAGAAAAAGACCCTGGTCAAGACCAAACAGGCCACGTCCAAATCAGAAACGATCATGGTAACGGGATCGTATCTGCGCAGCTCGAACAACAGCTCGGCCAACCCCGTCCAGATCGTGACTGCCAAGCAGATCCAGCAGACTTCGGCTGTTTCGCTGGGTGACTATCTCCAGCGCCTCCCCTCGGTCGGTTCGTCGGGCACGCCCAACCAGCAGACCAATGGCGGTGG
>NZ_AYXS01000034.1:118249-119918 GCF_000505765.1 Asaia sp. SF2.1
AAGCGCACGGCAATTAACGCGGCCACATCCTGCGTCGATCTGAACACGATCCCCATCGAGGAAATCGCCAGCGTCGAAATGCTCAAGGATGGCGGCTCCGAGCTTTACGGTGCGGATGCCGTCTCCGGCGTGATCAACATCAAGCTGCGTCATGACGTCACCAAGGCGACCATCACCATGCGTGGCGGGATCTCGCAATACGGCGATGCCAAGACGGGCCTGCTTTCCGCCATGAAGGGTTTCAACTTCGATCACGGCAAGGGCAACGTCACCCTTTTCGGCCAGTATAATACATCTGGCGGAATCATGAGCCAGGACCGCGCCTGGGCGGCCAACCCGCAGCAGAGCAACCCGGTGACCGGCACGCCACTTTATGGCTCGTCCATCATTCCGGCTGGCCGTGTGACCGACCCGCGCACAGGGGCCAATCTGGTTTCGAATGGGGATGGCACCTTTCACCGGTACAGCAATGCCGATCGGTATAATTTTGCCAAAGACACGATGGTGCAGAATTATAACCAGAATTCAGCCCTGTCCGGCGATGCCCATTACGATGTGGACAGCCATTTCAAGCCCTACGCCAACGTGCGGTACAGCCACACGACAACGGCACGGCAGATGGCTGCAGCCCCGGTTTCCGGTGGCATCAAGCCGTCTCCGTTGCTGTCGTCCTGGACCATCCCGGCAGGCAGCCCCTATAATATCTGGGGACGTGACGCGATCATGTCGCGCCGTATGAACGATCTCGGTCCGCGCAAGATGGATTATGCGACCGATACCTGGACCGTTATCGGTGGCGCCAAGGGCAAGATCTGGCGTGGCTGGGAATATGATGCGTCCATGACATACGGCCAGAGCCGCTGGACCGCCAACACGCAGAACATGGGCAATTATCGTCATCTGCTGCAGATGACCGGTGTGCGTCAGCTCGACCCCACCAATCCGGGCAGCAAGATCGTGTATGACCCGACCGTCTGCACCAGCCAGCCGGGCTGCGTCTTGTCCAACCCACTCGCGCCGCTTTCACCCGAGGCTGCCGCTTATGGCAAGTTCACGCAGCATGATCATGCCGAATATCAGCTGCGCGACTTCAACCTGCGCATCAATAACAGCAGCGTCGTCAAGATGCCCTACGAGCATGGCGGCAATGTCGGTATTGCCTTTGGCATGGAGCATCGCAGCGAGCAGTTGAGCAGCAAGCCCGACCCGATCGTTGTGAGCGGTGATTCCACGGGCAATGCCTCAAGCTATAGCGGCGGTGGCTTCAATGTGAATGAAGTCTATGCCGAAGGTCAGATTCCGCTGCTCCAGAACGCATTTCTTGCCAAGGATCTGACCATTGACGGTCAGGGCCGCTGGTCAGACTACAACACCTTCGGATCGACCAAGAACTGGAAGGTCTCGATCAACTGGGCCCCGGTGCGCGATATCCGCTTCCGTGCAACGCTCGGAACGTCCTATCGCCAGCCCAACGTCTACGAGCTCTATGGCGGTCAGAGCCTCGGCTATCCGTCGGCATACGATCCCTGCAGTGCCGTTTCCAGCTACGGCGTACAGGCCGCCGCTGTCCAGGCCCGCTGCGCAAGCGAGGGGATCAATACGGCGACTTTCGTTCCGCAGAACACGGGGCAGGTTCCAACGGTTTCCGGCGGTAACGCCAAGCTGCAGC
>NZ_AYXS01000034.1:119963-130448 GCF_000505765.1 Asaia sp. SF2.1
CTGAGAGTGGTCGTACCTATACGGTCGGCACGGTTGTCACGCCGCGCTGGGTACCGGGTCTCTCCGCCTCGGTCACGTATTGGCATTATTCGCTCAACAACACGATCAGTACGCTGGGCACGCAGTATATTCTCGACCAGTGCTATACCGGTGCAGATACCAGCAATTGCGGCGCTATCGCTGCGCGCTCTTCCTCGCAGCAGCTGACTTCGGTCAATGCGTTCTATCAGAATCTGGGCGGAATCCGCACCAGCGGCATCGATTTCGACCTCGACTATCATGTGCGTCTGACGCCCCATGACAGCCTCACCGTGTCGAACAACATGCAGCAGCTTGTCAGCTACCTGCAGCAGAACGTGCCGAATGGTAAGTGGTACAACTACACCGGTCGTCTGTTCTATGCCGGTGGAAGCGGCCAGCCGCGCGTAAGCGATTATGCCCAGGCGACCTGGCAGCATGACGATTTCAGCTTCACCTACATGATGCGCTATATCGGCGGCATGGTGTGGAATAACGGTGTGACCGATCTGACGGCCAAGACAGCCGGACAGTACAAGACCCCCGGCATCTTCACACATGACATCACGCTGGGCTATCGCCTCAACCGCTGGAACTTCCAGGCGGGCGTCAGCAACCTGCTCGACAAGAAGCCGCCCTTCGTCATGGATGCGGCGACGAACACCAATATCTATCAGTATGGCAGCCTCATTGTTGGCCGCTATGCCTTCCTGCAGGCTGGCGTCAGCTTCTGATCCAGCCCAGTTACCGGGCGGGCCATGCCTGATGCATGGCCTCACCTGAGCAGGCTTCGAGACCTGTATTCCCGTTATCCGGCCTTTTTATTACGGGTCCGGGCAGGGGGCGGCGGAAGAAAAACCAGGAACGATCAGCACTGATCACGGTTTGGTGATATACTGAACCCTTCCTTGTCTTCCTGCCCGGTTACCATGCGCCGCCCTCATGCTCTTCGCCGTCTCTGGCGGTCATCGCTTCCTGTTGTTCTCCCCGGCATCATGCTGCTTGGCGCAGGGGTAAACCCATGCCACGCGCAGCGGGCGGAGGGAGCACTATCGGCAGGCGGTTTCGCTCCCGGAGCGCGTGCCTCGGCCTCGGCCAATGGCACGCTCGATAGCGTCGTTGGCAATCGGCCCTCTCCCGTCAAGGCAGAGGTCGGACTGAATGGCGAGACCTATCGCGTCACCCCTGCCGGCACATTGATCGGGCCTGACGGACAGGCCGTGTCCGGCGGCTGCCCGGCGCCCGACAATGTGGCATCAGGCCAGTTCGTTGCAGGCGGTGCGCCATCCGAACCGGCCCTGAGGGGAAGTGCCGGCGCAGGGATTGGCGCCCGCAAGGACGAGGCTGTCATGATTGGTGTGACGGATCAGGCCGCCCCCCTGAAAACAGCACGTAACCATGACGAACGCGCAGGGAATAGCGGGATACGTCCGCAGGCCACCATGAACGCCTCTTTTGGCCCCGCAGGCGTGTATGTGCTGCCCGAGCCATGCCGTCATCATGGCGCGGGTAAGGCGGCCATGATTCATGATGCTGCGGCTTCGCTCGCTTCAGCCGGAGGCAATGTGTTTGCTCTGGCGGGTAATCGCGATGGAATGCGACAGGCCAATCGTGCCGTTGCCTTGCCCGATGGCGATGTGCTGCTGACGACAGAGCGCCCCGACCATGCAGAGCCGCGCCTTGCACCGATTGCAACGGACGACCGGGTTGCCGCATCCACCCCGCAGGAAGCCAGACCATGAAGGGGCCGCGCGGGCAAGCTTCGGGTCATTCGGGTCATTCGGGACAGGAGAGGGCAGGATGCACGCCCTTCACGGTCAGACTTCTCAGGGCCGGTGCTCTCTGCTGCGCCGCCATCGGTATGGCCAATTCCCCCTTGGCGCAGGCGCAGACGATCTTTCATTCCGGCGCAACAAGCCGCAGCGCAAATCTCCCGGATCTGTCAGCGCCCGCGAGCAGAACACACGATCTCGCGCCCGTTGCCTTGCAGTCGGACCGCCTGGTGCTGCCCCAGCTTCGTGCACTCATCATCCAGCCTGCAGGGCGTATCAGCGAACAGGACTGGCGCTCCTCCCTGACCACTACCGGGCTCGATATCCTCCGCTCTCCTGATTTCACAGCCATCATGACGCCGTTCATCGGGCAGGCTCTGCGCTTCGGGCAGATGCAGACGCTTATCGATGCCGTGGTCGGGTATTATCGCGCCAGGGGTCATGCCTTCGTGACGGTCAGCGTACCGCCCCAGAAGATCCATCAGGGTATCTTGCATATCGATGTGCTCGAATATCGCATCGGTGCGATACGGGTCGTCGGCAATCGCTGGTTTTCCGACCGCACCATTCGCAACCAGAGCGGGCTCCGAACAGGTCAGACACTTTCTCTGGATAGCCTCCAGACCGATCTGAGCTGGGTCAACAGCAACCCGTTCCGGACGGTTGATATGGTCTATCGCCCCGGTGCCGCGCCGGGTTTGACGGATGTCGACCTGAAGGTTGCCGATCGCCTGCCGCTCTATGTTTACGGGGCCTACAACAACCAGCTCGATCCCACGCTGGGCCGCGTGAACTGGGATCTTGGCATATCATGGGGCAACGCCTTCAATCTGGGGCATATCCTCACGTATCAGTTGCAGCGCAGTGTCTCGGGGCGTTTCACGGGGCATAATGGCAGCTGGGAAATTCCGTTGACTTCCCGCGATGCCCTGCTGGTATTCGGAAGTTATTCGGTCTCTTATCCGGTGGCCGATCAGCCCCTTACCAATAAGGGCATTTCAGGTCAGGCGTCTCTTCGCTGGCAGCATATGTTGCCCCATATCGCCTTTGGTACGTTGTTCGGCCTTGATGGCACGACACAGCTTGGCTTTGACTGGAAATCGACCATCTCGGACCAGTTTAGCGCGGCTGTGCCACTCATTCTGGCCAATGCCGAGACCAACCAGTTTGTCGCTGGATTCATGGGATCGCTGCAGGACCCTCTGGGCAAGACCGAGATCAACAACCAGATCGTTTACGGGCCGCCCGGTATTTCAGCCTATAACAAGAGGGGCTGGTATGAGACGATCTTCCCCAACACCAAACCGAATTACGTCTATGACCGCCTGACCCTGAAGCGCGCCTTATCGCTCCCCTGGGGGTTCAAGGCCAATACGCGTGCCGCGTGGCAGGGCGCGACCCATAACCTGCTATATAGTGAGCAACTGATGATTGGCGGTATGGGCACGGTGCGTGGTTATTACGTCAACACGTCCTTCGGCAGTCGTGGCCTGATGTTCAGCGAGGAGATCAATACTAAGGGCTTCTCGCTTGGCAAATGGACGGGGTTCAGCGCGTTGGAAGACACGAATACGCTCGGCGCGTTCTGGGACTGGGGCGATAATTCACAGGTTCATCCGGCCGGTATCGGGCCGCGTGTGGTAACGCTTTCCAGCATCGGGGCCGATCTGAACAGCAAGATCAATCGGCATCTCAACATGACGGTCGACGCAGGCTGGCGTCTGCGCCGCGCAGCCAGTCGCGGCGATCGGGGCGTGTTCTGCGATTTCAATCTGGTGGCAGGGTTCTGATTGAGACGGAAGTACCGATCAGATCAGTCACAAGTAATGATCAAAATGTCATGAGGTAATATACTTTCGTATAGAGAGGGCATACCAAAGAGGTCATTCTTTCAAAAGCATATTGTCGTTAGAGAATTCCCGAACAGGGAAAATCTCGACATGAGCCATGATATGCATCACCGGAAAACCGCTTATTCCTGGGGGAATCGGATCGTTTTGCCGCGTCAGGCGGCCTGCATGGCCGGCCTGATGCTTCCCCTCATCCTGCCCTGCGAGACAGCTCTGGCTGCTGGAGGGGCCGCAAGGGCAAAAGCCGCATCCGAGGCGGAAAATTCCGCCGGGGTAGCGTCCAAATCCGCAGAGTGGAAAAACGGCCGGAAGGCTTTTCGGGCTAAAGGGGGGAGCCATAAGATTGCAGCAAATACGGCGCCCCCTCAGACCGAGACCATCAGCGTGGCCAGAGATGTCCACCGCGCGGCTCAGCCCAATATGACCGTGCTCACCCCGGCTGACTGGCGCAATACGCTGAGTGGTTCCAATCCGCTCGCTCTTCTCGCCCAGACGCCCGGTGTTTCCTATACGTCCTCAGATTCCTACGGCCTCGATGAATCCGATGCGAGCCTGTTTCTGCGTGGGTTTCATATGAATGAACTCGGCATTCTCTTTGAGGGCATTCCGCTGAACGATTCGAGTTTCGGGACGCTGAGCGGTACAAATGTGCTCAATATCAGTGTCCCTGATACGATCGGTTCCATTGCCGTGTCTCCCGGTACCTCACGCGAGAGTACTTTTTCGAGCAGTAATAATGGCGGCGAAATCCGCTACACGCTCATGGCGCCCACAGAAACACACAGCCTTGCCGTCAACCAGGCCGTAGGGAGCAACAATACTCTTGTCACGACGCTCGTAGGGCAATCCGGTACGCTTGGCACGTCGGGACCGCGTGTGCTCGCCGGCTTCCAGCGCATCAGCAAGGATAAATATCAGGGGCAGGGCTCGCAGAACATGCTGCGCGGCAATATCAAGGCGGTGCAAGATGTCGCCTGGGGTGATCTGACTGCCTTTTTCTCGGCCTCGCAGGCGCAGGTCTGGGGCTATAACAACGTGTCCCACGATATGCTGGACAAGCTAGGCTGGCGCGGTGCGGATTTCACCTATCCGAATTATGAGGCAGCTTACGATATGGCGCGCCCTGAAAATGCCGAGGCGCAATGCGGCCCCTATAGCTGTGCGGAGCGTGCCGCCCTGACCCCGTATGACAGCGGACAGGTCTCGCAGGATTTCATAGGGTCCCTGGCCCATCGCTTCCGGATCGGAAGCCGCCTTCATGGCAAGGCGCTCTTCTACGGGGCAAGCACGTATACCGACGCCAGCGTTTCAGACCCGACAACCCCTTCCGAAACTGGCGCTCCGTTTTCGGAGCAGGTCTGGCATTCTGCGGTCCAGCGCTTCGGCGGCAGTCTCACCCTCGACTACCGGATCGGGCATCATCTTCTTTCTGCAGGACTCTGGCAGGAGACATCACGCTCGGTTGCCGATCAGTCCTGGTATAACGAGCCGCTCCTGGGGAGTGGGGTACCACTCCGGGCTATCGGACCGTTTGATCGCTACGGACCCGCCTTCCGAACACAAAATCTCTCCCGTTGGCACACATCTTCGCGCCAGATCTTTTTGCATGACGACTGGAAGCTCACGCCTTCCCTGCTCCTAGGGCTGGGGTTCAAGGCAATAGATGTGCATTCCTCGGGCGGTAGTGTTGGGGATGATGGCGCCCCGCGAGGAAATCTGCGCTCGCAAAACGGCTTCCTGCCGCATCTCTCCCTGCTCTGGACGCTGTCGCCCCGTCAGGATCTGTTCATTGATGCCGCCCAGACCCAAAGCGGCTACCGCATGTCGCCTCGCGGCAATATCGGCTATTCCGCCTCGATCTGGTCCGCTTCGGATCAGGCAAGTTTCGACGAGGCCCTGTCGCGTATCGCTCCTGAGAAGGACATGACGGTCACGATCGGCGGACACAGAAAAGAGGGACGCTTCAGATTGTCATGGGATGGGTACTTCTCGCTTGTCGAAAACCGGCTTGTTTCGGCGTCGATCGGCACGTTGCACAGCCCGGTCAACACCGTCGGGATCGTGCGGGCATCGCATATCTGGGGGGGAGATGTCGCGGCCAGCCTGCCTCTGGGACCGTATCTGACACTCAGCCAGTCACTTTCGGTCAGTCGCTTCCGCTACGGTGGCGATCTGGTCGCCGGAGGTGAAATCTTCCCGATCAGGGGAAAGGCCCAGCCGGGTTACCCGGCCCTGTCTCTGCAAAGCTCGGCCTTTGTGCATGTCGGACAGGTCGAGGCCGGTGCAACGAGCATAGTCTATCTCAACCGTCCTTTCTCGTACACCAACGACATTATGGGGCCGAATTACTGGAATACCACGGCCTATATTGCGTGGAAACGCCTTGGCCATGCAGGCTGGCCGTCGCTCGACATGCGTCTTGATGTCTATAATCTGCTCAACAGCAAGATGATCGGCAACCTCAACGTGGATGGCGCCCCGTTCTCCGGAGATTATCAGACCATGCAGCGCTCGGCGCCGAGACAACTCGTTTTCAGCCTGGGTACGAGGTTCTGATCATGAGGAGAGGGAGCGGTACGCCCGAGACCGCCCGCATGGCCCAGCAGGGGAAACGTCAGAGTCCCGAGCCACGTCAGGTCGGTTCATCCGGCTCCGGGAGGGGCGGTCATGGCTTGCAACCCGCTGCCAGTGCGACCCGTCCCATCCTGCTCGGCCTGATCATGGCCGCCATTTTTGCTGCCGATACGATCACCCACTACGAGATCGCGATACCGGTGCTCTATACGGTGGTGCTCCTAGGCGCCGCCTTCTCTTTTCGGCCAAGAAACCTGATCTGGCTTGCCTGCCTGTGTCTTGGTCTGACCGGAGTGAGCTTCGCGTTCACCCTGCATGGCAACGCGGCTACCGGAGCGATCAATCTGCTGATCAGTTCGGCAGCGATCGTCATCACGGCCTGGCTTGCCATCCGGCTTCAGCATGCCAGGGAACTGGCCCTGCAGGGGCAGTCCCAGTTAGCACGCATCGCCCATGCGCAGATGGTCAGCGGTCTGACGTCGTCCATCGTGCACGAACTCAACCAGCCCCTCGCCGCTATTGCCACTAGCGGGCAAGCTTGCCAGCGCTGGCTCTCCGCAACACCGCCCAATGTCGGTCGGGCAGATGCTGCCCTGGAGCGCATCATACGCGATACCACGCGTGCCGCTGATATCCTGACACGCATGAAGGATTTGACCCGTGGGAAAGTGACCGAATGTCAGCGTTTCAACCTGGCAGATGCTGTGATGGACGTGGTGGCCATGGCCCAGCATCGCCTTGAGCACAACGATATTGCAGCACGTATCCACTGCAAGGCCGGTACCCTGCCTGCCTGGGGAGATCCGGTCCAGATTCAGCAGGTTGTGAGCAATCTTCTGCTCAACGCGATCGAAGCAATTGCAGCGCAGGGTACGGGTGGCGGCCATATAGAGATATCCCTATGGAAGGAGGATAATTCCTGCCTGTGTAGGGTGAGCGATGACGGTGCCGGGATCGCCCCCACTCTCACGGATCACCTTTTTGAGCCCTTTTGGAGCACGAAGCAGGAGGGGACGGGTATCGGCCTCGCGATCAGCCGTACGCTGATCGAAGCGAATAAAGGCCGGATCTGGCTGGCTCAGGACCGGCGTGAAGGGGCAGCGTTCTGCTTCAGCATCCCTGCAGCATGCGAGGAGGAGGCGTAATGGATGCTCGTAATGAGTTCACGGGAGAAACGATCGTTTACGTGGTCGACGACGATGCCTCTATTCGTCAGGCACTCGATGATCTGCTGAGCGCGGTTGGGCAGAAAGTTCGATGCTTTGCCGATGCGGAGAGCTTCATTGTCGCGCCGAAAGAGAACTGTCCCGCTTGCCTGATCCTCGATATCCGGATGCCGGGCCTGTCCGGGATGGATTTTCATCGGCGCATGGCTGGGCTCGGTCTGGATTATCCGGTGGTCTTCATCACCGGTCATGGGGATATTGCCATGGGGGTCGAAGCGATGAAGAACGGGGCGATCGAATTCCTGACGAAGCCGTTTCGCGATCTCGATCTGCTCGATGCCATCCAGCGGGGCCTGGCGATTGATGAGGCATCACAGCAAAAGAGAGCGGAGGGCGAGGCGCTTCTACGGCGCTGGCGTAGTCTGAACGCTGGTGAGAAGCAGGTTGCCCGTCTCGTGGTCACAGGGTTGCTCAATAAACAGACAGCGGGAATACTGGGGGTCAGTGAGATCACTGTGAAAGTGCGTCGTGCGCAGATCATGCGCAAGATGGAGGCAGGCTCATTGCCAGATCTTGTGCGTGAGATGGATCGTCTGAGAGGGCTCTCGCCAGCCGACCTCGAAAGCTGAAAGAAGTCCGGTCCCTGTGCTTCAGTCGAGCGGGATAGCAACCGCTACACCGGCAGCCATCGAGCCATGGCCCCGTCTCTGGTCGTTGGCACCCGCGCCGCCGGTCAATGCATCGCCAACCTGATGATGGTTACGCTGAAAGAAATCCGGGCGCAGTTTCGTATCGTCATCTCCGCCACGCTCTTTGGGTGCGTCGAGCGAGTCATCGGGCAAGGGCGCTTCGGTAAAGCCGTCATGCGATGCCGGTGCCTGCGCCCTGACGGTCAGCGAGGCCTGTCTGATCAGGGGGGCGTCTGCCGTTTCTGGCTCCAGTGAGAAAGCCGAAACCGTGTTGAGGCCTGAGCGGAGGGACCGCACATGGCTGGGTGTTTTTTGCGTCTCGGCTCCGGGCGTCGCCGCATTGTCGGGGGCGGGGCCATTGCCGGGTTGGGCCGGGGAGGCGTCAGGCGGCGCAGACTGTCCTGCTACACCGGTTTCCGCTGCATGAAGCGGGGCGATGGAGGCGCAACTCACAAGGCCGAGTATCAAGGCAGAACAGAAACGCAACAGCGCGATCCTCTTTCCGTTGGTGCAGTATTTCACGAAAATACCGGACTCGATTGCCGGCTGACGTGACTGTATCCAGGTCAGAAAATCTTATGCAACCGAAACCCGCCGATTGTATCGCGCTGTCATCAAACGTGATGCAACCCGGCGGGTAAGCTTTTCCCGATCAGATCGGGAAAGCGTTGTGAGCAGCGTCGGTGAGCACTGCAATACCGGGCAGAAGCTTGCCCTCGAGCCATTCGAGGAAGGCACCGCCAGCCGTCGAGACATAGCTCATCTGGTCGGCAGCCCCGGCATGGCGCAGCGCCGAGACGGTATCGCCACCACCGGCGATGGTCTTGAGCTTGCCTGCCATGGTCAGTTCAGCCGCCTTGCGGGCGACAGAAACCGTGGCCGTATCGAAAGGCTTGATCTCGAAGGCGCCGAGCGGACCATTCCAGACAAGGGTCTTGAGACCCTCGAGCTTGGCGTTGATCAGCGCGATCGTCTTGGGGCCAGCATCGAGAATCATGGCATCGGCTGGGACGGCATGGATGTCACAGACTTCCGAAGGGGCACCCTCGCGGAATTCGCGGGCGATCACGGCGTCGACCGGCAGGATGATCTCGCACTTGCCGTCATTCGCCTGTGCCATGATCTTGCGTGCTGTCTCATGCATGTCGGCTTCCTGAAGCGACTTGCCAACAGCAACGCCCTGCGCCGCAAGGAAGGTGTTCGCCATGGCGCCGCCAATGAACAGCACATCGACCTTCCCCAGCACGTTCCCGATGAGATCGAGCTTGGTGGAGATCTTGGCACCGCCAACAAGCGCACCGACAGGGCGCTCAGGCAGTTCAAGCGCTGCGGTCAGGGCGTTCAGCTCCGCTTCCATCAAGCGACCGGCATAGGCCGGCAGATGATGGGCCAGACCTTCGGTCGAGGCATGAGCGCGATGGGCGGCCGAGAAAGCGTCATTGACATACACATCGCCCAGACGGGCCAGCATGTCTGTAAAAGCCGGATCGTTCTTTTCCTCACCAGCATGAAAGCGTGTGTTTTCGAGAACGCAGACTTCGCCATCCTTGAGGTTGGCAACGGCTTCTTCTGCTTTCGGTCCAACGCAGTCGGACACGAAATGCACCTTGTGCTGGATTTTTGACTCCAGCATTTCGGCAACAGGGGCGAGTGACATGCTGGGCACGACCTGGCCCTTGGGGCGGTCGAAATGGCTCAGGATGATCACGCGCGCGCCCTTGTCGGCCAGCTCGCAGATGGTGGGAATGACGCGATCAATACGCGTCGTGTCCGTGATGGCGCCATCACGCACCGGCACGTTGAGGTCAGCGCGCAGAAGGATGCGCTTTCCCTCAGGAGACAGGTCATCGAGCGTATGGAAACTGGCCATGCTCTTTTCTCCCGGTTTCTTGTTGCTCACAGGCTGCCGAAGAGCGCAGCCGTGTCGGACATGCGGTTCGAGAAGCCCCATTCATTGTCGTACCACGAGCAGATGCGCACCATCTTGCCGCCATCGATCACGGCCGTCTGCGTGGCATCGAAGGTGGAGGAGGCATAGGAGTGGTTGAAGTCCGTGCTCACCAGCGGGGCTTCGTTATAGTCCAGAACGCCCTTCAGCGGGCCTTCGGCAGCGGCGCGCAGGGCGTCGTTGATGGCCTGGACAGAACCCGGTGCGCGGCTCGGGATGAAGTCGAGCGAGACGACCGAGACATTCGGCGTCGGCACGCGGATCGAGGTGCCATCCAGACGTCCCTTGAGGTGCGGCAGAACCAGGCCGATGGCCTTGGCAGCGCCCGTCGAGGTCGGGATCATGTTCAGGGCAGCAGCGCGGGCGCGGCGCGGGTCGCGGTGGTGGGTGTCCACCGTGCGCTGGTCACCGGTGTAGGAGTGGATGGTCACCATGTAGCCGCATTCGATGCCGAAGGCCTCGTCCAAC
>NZ_AYXS01000034.1:130550-131782 GCF_000505765.1 Asaia sp. SF2.1
TCGTCAGCATGGCATTGTTCACGCCATAGACGATGGTGGCATCGACATCGGTGCCCGGAGCAGAAATCAGGACCTTGCGTGCGCCAGCCTTGATCAGGGCCGAAGCCTTTTCCTTGCTGGTGAACAGGCCGGTACATTCCATGGCCACGTCGACGCCTTCGAACGGCACCTTGGTCGGGTCGCGCTCGGCGGAAACACGGATGGGGCCATAGGTGCGGCCATTGGCTTCGATGATCAGGTTGCTGCCATCAACGCGAACCGTGCCGGGGAAACGGCCATGAACGCTGTCATAAGCCAGCAGATGGGCGTTTTCTTCAACCGAGCCGAGGTCATTGATGGCGACCGGCACGACATCCGTACGTCCGCTTTCAATGATGCCACGCAGCACCAGACGCCCGATACGTCCAAAACCGTTGATCGCGATTTTCACAGCCATTGTAGTCTCCCGGCCAGTAGGCGGTTTCGTTATAAGAGATGAAACCATAGCACCCTTGGAAGACGAGACGAGAGGGGGCTACCAAAAATCTTATCGATATTTTCGTGAAAACTGGTCTTTCTGTTCCCGCTCTCTTGCTTGTGTGCGGTCTTCCTGCAAGTTCTTTAGGTCATGACGATGACGAATGCTTCAAATTGTGGTTTCCTGAAATTTCGGTCTTTGGCGATCGCCGGTTTGTGCCTCGTCTCGGGGGCGCTCACGGCCTGTACCCCGCCCGATCAAAGGCTGTTCAACCCCAATGCGGGCAAGCCACCCAAGCCCCATTATCCGCCTGCGCCTCCGGGCAAGCCCGCGCCCGCCCCCTTCCTGCAGATTGTTGTAGGCACACCCAAGGCGGAATGGGCACCAGCTGTCTCACGCAGTACGAAGCTCGCTTTGTCACGCAAGCCCGACCTTCTGTTTGTGGTCACCGTGCTCTCCCCCGAGACAGGTAGTCCGGCAGCGCAGGTCAAATCGATCGAGACACTGACCGAGCAGGACGGCAAGGATGTGGCGGATCAGATCGTGGCATCGGGCGCACCGCCCAATCAGGTCCAGATTGAGGCCAAGACCGATGGTTCCAGCCCCAAAGGGCGTATTCGCGTCGATCTGCGCTAGGCCGCACCACATTTCTGCGCCTGCTGCTTCAAGGCAGGCGGTGCCTTCATGATCGTCCGGGGTGACGCTGGACAAGCCTTCAATGCAGCAGCGAGCGTGGATACCTTCCGGGCAATCCTGCCTGTTTCTGTCTGCTGAC
>NZ_AYXS01000034.1:131878-133897 GCF_000505765.1 Asaia sp. SF2.1
CATCACATGAGCTTGCGGAAGGATATCTGGCGGACCGGCATCTTGCGGGCCCCGCTTGCGACGTTGCTCGAAAACCCCGACTGGACAGATATTCCCTGCCACTTTCTGCCGGACATGCCGCGTGACTTCCAGTTTCGCGCCGACCCGTTCGGGGTGTGGCACGAGGGCAGGCTGCACGTTTTTGTCGAGATCTATGACTACCGCAACCGCATTGGCGAGATTGAGGTGCTCATCTACGACCAAGAGTATCGGCTTCTCAGCCAGCAGATCGTGCTGCGTGAACCCTGGCATCTTTCTTACCCGCAGATCATCGAGGCGGAGGGCGCGTTCTGGATGCTCCCCGAGGCGCATCGCTCGGGAACACAGACACTCTATCGTGCCACGCGCTTTCCCGATCAGTGGGAGCCCGTCTGCCAGATCGATCTGGGTGGCGAAGTCGCGGTTGATGCCACGCTCTGCTTCCATGACGATCTCTGGTGGATGATATACACCCCTGTCGAAGCCGCCAAGAAAGCCCCAAGCCGTCTGCATGTCGCCTATGCCAAAAGCCTGACGGGCCCCTGGACGCGTCATGGTCAGAACCCGATACGCCTCGATCCTTCCAGCGCACGGGCGGGAGGCACGCCGGTCATGATTGATGGAAAGCTCATGCTGCCGGTTCAGGATTGCGCGCATACCTATGGTGGCGCCATCCGTGCCCTCTGGTTCGATGTGCTCACCTCCGAGCGCGTTGTAACCCGCAGTGGGCCAGCCTTGCCCATGCAGTCGGTTTACGCACCCTATGATGAAGGCATGCACACCCTGTCTGCAGCAGGCGATGTCACGCTGTTCGATATCAAGCGAACAGTTCTGTCGCCGCATGGCCTCATGATCGAGGCCGGACGCGAACTGCGCAAACTGCGCAAGCGCTTGGGTCTGGCCTGATTCATCTCCTCCCGTCCCGAGGGTGAGGCGCGCATGGTATGAGCGCCTCTTTGACGGCCCGTGCGGAGTCAGAGGTGCTGGTCGTTCCATACCGGCTATACCGACCGGGAGGCTGTCGTCAGGGGTGATATTCTGCGGTGCCGTGCCCGCAGGATACTGGCAGCGCGGTTCGCGCTAGTTCCGACGACCCGAGCGGTGGCCATTCAGCCAGGGCGGCGCCATATCACCGGCCATGATGCAGCCGACAGGATCGATATAATCCTCGATATCCGCTAGATCATAACGCCTGATCTGCTCGACGACACTTGCAGCCCGTTTGTAGCTCGATGGGAGCTCGGATACATCGATCCTCCCCCCGAAAAACCGGACATCCAGCCCCTGTGTCTCGGCGGCAAGCAGCGCTTCCGGGGTTGCATCACCCATGCGGCGGCGATGCTCGGTGCGTGACATGTTACGGCCCGCACCATGGGGCGCAAAGCCCAGAGCGTGACCAGCATCGCGCCCCCGTGCGACCAGAACCGGCTCGGCCATGTTGAGCGGGATCAGCACCTTGCCTGTCGCATCGCTGGCATAGCTGCCCCAGGCCGGGGTTGCCCCCTTGCCGTGATGGTACAGCCCGTCTCGCTCGAACACGAAATTATGCTCGTTCCAGAAACGCTCTGCCGGCGTGGCGCGCAGGCTTTCTGTTACCGCCTGATGGATGGCGTTATGGTTGGCCTTGGTCCAGCGGCGTATGATCTGTAGCGCCTCCCAGTAATCGCGCCCTTCATCACTATCCGCAGGGATCCAGGCATTCTGCCGCAATGTCTCGGGCGACAGGCGACGCCTCCAGCGTTCAGCGACCTCCACGCCGGCACGGTAGAGCTGGGCACCTGGCCCGCGTGACCCGTGATGCGTCACAATGGCGGTATGACCTGTCGCACGGGACCGCCCCACAAACAGGAAGTGATTGCCATCCCCCTGCGTACCCATATGAGACTGCGCCGTGTGCAGCATTTTCTGGTGGCTGAGGAACGGATTGGCCCTGAACGCATCAAGCAGATCGAGCGAGAGCGTGAAGCGTCGCCCCTGATCGCGCCCGCCCGCCCCGAAATG
>NZ_AYXS01000034.1:133975-134247 GCF_000505765.1 Asaia sp. SF2.1
GCCCCGAAATGCGTAACTCCGGAGGCCGCATCAAGCACAGCTACAGGATCGACTATTCCCAGATCCGTCATCATCACCGAGCAGCAGATATCGGGTGAATGCATGCCGGGATGGATGGCATTGCGCGTGCTGACAATGCCGCCGACCGGAATAGTGCCGAGCGGCCCCGCCGGGCAGGCATCGGGCATGATAGCTGCCGCTGCCACCGTGGGCGTGCGCATCAGCGTTCGCATCGTCTCGATGACACGCTCACGGTTAAGCGCCTCATCGGG
>NZ_AYXS01000034.1:134267-134786 GCF_000505765.1 Asaia sp. SF2.1
TGTTTCGGCATCCAGCGAAACATGGAGCGGGACTGTATCGGCGTCCTGAAGCGGAAGTTTGGGCGGTAATGGCGCCGGAGCCACGGCAGCGCGTATGGCGGCCTCATCACGCCCCTCTGCCGCCAAGGCGCGTGCCTGCTCAAGCGCTGCGCCAAATGCGGGCCCGGGTGTGTGGCCCCATTCAATCAGAATTTTGCCGTCGATCTCTACAGGCGCGTTCATGGCCATGTCCTTTCTTTTCGTCGCTTGCATGTGGCTCAAGCATGAACGGCAGAAAGTATGGCCGAAAGAAAACCTGACTTTCAGGATAAGGTGCTGATACCAATAGAGAAAACCTATCTTCTCATCAGATCGACCTTTCCGGTTCTGATCTATGCATATCGTCTTTTATCTGGAATAATCGTCTCATGAGAAACGTGGTTATCGGTCTGCTTGGCGTAAAAATCGATCGCACGCGCGGAGTCGGGTCGTGGCAGCCAAGCGCCAGGCTTTGCGGCCATGATTCCCTGCCAGTCGATC
>NZ_AYXS01000034.1:134842-143965 GCF_000505765.1 Asaia sp. SF2.1
GCTTCGAACTGCTCTATCCCGGATATGCTGAGGCACTGGCCCACCACGTCGCACGTGACATTGCGGCCATTTCGCCGGATACCGAAGTGCGTCTGACCGTGCTCGACTTCGACAATCCCTGGGATCTAGAGGAGGTCTATGCCAAGCTTTATGACTTCGCTCTCGCCTATGGTTTCGATGAGGACCGGGAGCGTTACTTCGTCCATCTAACCACAGGCACCCATGTGGCGCAGATCTGCTGGTATCTGCTCACAGAAAGCCGTTACGTCCCGGCGCGCCTGATCCAGATGGAGCCCCCGCGTCCCGATACGGGACCCAACGGGCGTTTGACACTCATCGATCTCGATCTTGCACGATATGACGCAATCAGGCATCGCTTCGAGATCGCCTCTGCCGAACATTCCACCTTGCTGCGTAGCGGTATTTCGGGTGCCGACCCCGCGATTGATCGCCTGATCGGGCGGCTCGAGCAGATAGCCCTGAGGTCAGAGGTCCCCATCCTGATTACCGGCCCGGCGGGCTGCGGCAAGAGCACGCTTGCGGCCAATATTCATGACCTGCGTATCCAGCGCCGTTTGCTGCGCGGGTCGCTCGTTCGGGTGGATGGCAGTCTGCTTGCCACGCAGGATGGCACCGCGTTGCTTCTGGGTCAGAAACGAGGCCTCGGCAGTGCGGCCGGGACCGAACGGGCAGGGTTTCTGGCGCAGGCCCATCGCGGCACGCTTCTGATCGATGGCATGGAAAATGTGCCACAGGCTTTGCGCGACACTCTTTTTCGCGCGGTGGTGGCAAAGCGCTACCGTCCGCTGGGTGGCGAAACCGATCTGGATGCACAGTTCAACCTGATAGCTACGGCGCGGGACGGGGCCGGCATGGAGTCCGTTTTTCCCTGGATTCTACGTCTGCCGCCCTTGCGGGAACGTCTTGCAGATATTGAAGCGGCGTTTGATCACGCGCTTGACGCAGCCGAGCGCCGTTCAGGAACCAAAACCGGTTTCGCTCCGGGCGCACGGGCGCGCTATATGCGTTTTGCGACATCGATCGATGCGGCCTGGTCGGGCAATTATCGCGATCTGTCGGACTCATTGCTCAGGCTATGCACGCTGGCCGAACGTGGTCGTATCACGGTATCCATGATCGACGAGGAAATTGCAGAGCTGTCGGCGCGCTGGCGTCCCGCAAGGCAGGATGCTGCGGGTTCTGTTGCCACGGACGATATGGCCATGCTGGCCGATATCGTTCCGGATCTGGCCGCAATCGATATGTTCGATCGCATCCAGTTGGCTACGGTCGTGCAGATATGCCGCATGTCGTCCAGCCTGTCTGACGCAGGGCGAACCCTGTTTTCTGTCTCTCGTATGCAGCGTTCGAGCCGCAATGATGCAGACCGGTTGCGCAAATATCTGGCACGTTTCGATCTGGATTGGGACGCCGTCAGAAAAGGTGGAAAGACGATCACCTGATCACCAGTATCCTGAACACTGGTGACCATAGCGTCTTGATTCTGGCCCACAGGGGGCTGTCTGCTTGCAACAACTCTAAGCTTGAGGGCGCAGACGCTTCGGGGAGCGTCCGGCAACCATCAGGGGGCAGGCTTATTGCTCCTGTCGCGCAAATGCCTTGATCTGCAAGGCCAGATCGGGGGCCGATCCGTCGATCATCCGTGACAGGCGGCCGTCTTTCGTAATGAGTGCCACGGCCGGAATCTGACGCACACCAAACCGCGTGAAAGCCAGATTATCCCGATCGAGCAGCACGTGAAATCCGGGGCCGTAAAGGGTCTGGAACGGGCCCATGTCTGCAGGCTCTGTCCAGAGCCGTGCCCCCACGACAACCCAGTCTGCCGCGATGTGCCCGACGAGTTTTTGCGCCACGCGACGTGTGTTGACGCAAGCGCGGGCGGTCGACGGGTCCATCGTGGCGAGATAGCTTTCGCACCATGGCGCCGTGAACAGGACAATCTGGGGCTTGTGGCTTCTGGTCGCGCCAGACTGGCGCAGAGGCACCGTGGCACCTGTCGCATCGCTCATTGTGATCTCGGGAACCCGTTCCCCGGTGGTCAGCGGTGGTGTGGGGGTTATGTCGGCGAAGTGGATCTCACCGGCTGTGCGTGGTCTGGCCGATACCCGCTCAAGCGCTGCATCGAGGGCTGGGCCATCCTGATGGCCGAGATAGGCCAGTCGTCCATCGCGGTCGATCAGCACATGCAGGGGAGTCGCACGAATCTGTAGCCAGTCGCTCAGCTTGCCGTCATCCATCACGACCGGCATTGTCAGTCCGGTCTTTTTGACAAAAGCGGCAACCTTGTCCCGGTTTTCCCCAAAGCCGATATCGACGGCAATGACGCTCATGCGTGTCCTGTAGCGCTGATAAAGCGCCTCGAAGCCGGGCATCTGGGCGCGACAGGGAATACAATAGGTCGCCCAGAGCTTGAGATAGACAGGCCCCTTACGAGTCAGTGCCGCGAGGTTAAGCGTCTGCCCGTCCAGCGTTTGCCATTGCAAAGCCGGAATGGCGCGACCAACCATCTTCGACAGGGCCGGATCCTCGGCAATGAACGCTGCTGAGTCAGGAGCAGGCGGTGTGTCGGCTCGCGCCTGACTGGACCCCCAGATTGAAAAAAGAAGGGGAAGGGCCAGAAGGCCGCGTCGGAAACCGGGCATGGTTGATCGTCCTTGTCCTGAAATTGAAAAGGGGAGGGTGCGTGTGCAGCTGGGTGCGCAGAGAAGCGGGGGCTGTGCTCCTGTCAGGGCCCCGTGCCCATCAGGCTCAGGAGTGTCTGACAATCGGCCTCGACCTGCTCGGGGCGTATATTGGCCACGCCCAGCAACACGCCTGACCGGGCGCGTGACCCCTTGGCGCACCACGCTGAGAGAGGCGTAATCCCAAGGGAGGCCGCCCGCGCCTGCTGTGCCAGCCTGGCATCATCATACCCCGAGGGGAGTGGCAGGATGACGGACAGCCCCGCATCATGGGCTACGGGCGCCCGGCAATGCCGCAATGTCTGGTGCAGCAGGTCACGCCGTTGGGTACAGGCTTCGCGTGTGCGTCGCAGATGTCGGAAATAATGCCCTTCGCGCATGAATCGCATCACGGCAATCTGCACCGCGTTATTGGGCGGGGTGGCCAGCCACCAGGCGGTTTCAGTCAGGCGTTTGAGCAAGCTGGGCGGTGCCACGACGAAGCCGAGCCCGACCATAGGGGCAAGTGTCTTGCTGAATGTGCCGATATGGATCACACGATCAGCATGCTCACCCGAGGCCAGGGCCGGGGGCGAGCGGCCGTCCAGATGCAGTTCAGCCAGATAATCGTCTTCGATAATCCAGCCATTGCTTAGCCGCGCCCAGTGCAGCAAGGCACGGCGACGCGCTGCGCTGAGCGAAACCCCCATGGGGGCCTGTTGACCGGGGGTAACAAGCGCGAATGCTGCACCGGGAGCGGTGGCTTGCCCCTGCGCGACATCCAGCCCTTCGTCATCTACAGCAATCGGTACAGGGTGCACACCGGCGCTTTCGAGCGCCATACGCGTGATAGGAAAGCCCGGATCTTCCACCCAGGCCTGTTTACCTGCGCAATCAATGGCACGCAGGACCATGGCAAGCCCACTGCGAAATCCCGTCGTAATCAGGATCTGATCAGGGCTGCAATCCAGCCCGCGGGCCAGAGCAAGGTGAGAAGCCAGTGCGGTCCGTAATTCCGGCAGGCCGCGCGGGTCCATGACACCTGTATTGAGGGCAGAAGCCTGCACAGCCTGCCGATGCAGACGCGCCCAGAGCGTGGCAGGAAACACGTCATGCGCGGGAACACCCATCTGGAATGATAGTGGTCGGGTATCCCTCTGCCGGAAAAGGGCGAGAGACCCGTAACCGGTTTCGTCTTCCAGGCGCGATGCCGCAGCAGATGTCGATGGGTTGGTCGTTTCGGCCTGTCCCATTCGGCCTGGCCATTCCGGCGGGGAGGCTATGCGTGTTCCGGCTGCCCCGGCAGTGTAAAGCAGATCGCGATCGATCAGGCGATCATAGGCCGCACGCACGGTGCCACGGGCGACGCCAAGTTGTGTGGCCAGATCACGCCACGACGGCAGGCGGCTGCCTTCGGGCAAGGCGCCAGAGCGTATGGCGCTTTCGATATGCCCCGCGATCTGCTCGCTCAGGGTCCGTGTGCTCTGCCTGTCGAGTGTGAGTCCCGCGAGCGGGGCCGTGGGTGCGGTCATGCGTGGGAGCCTGTCTCAGACATGTGGCGCCGGGATTTCGCGTGACGACTTGGATGTGGTGCAGGCGGAAAGGACAGGTGAAAGCGTTAACAGGGCGTTCTTCAGGGCCGCGGCTTTCGCGGAGGCATCGCAAAAAGCCGTACCCTGAACGGAAACAATATGCAGGTCATGAAGTCCGATACAGCCTAGAACCGCCCTGAGATACGGGGCAAAAAAATCAGGCTGCTGGGCATCTTCGCCGAGAATAATGCCACCTGCTGCGACACCCACAAGCACAGGCCGGTCCGTCAGCAGGCCCTTCTTGCCTTGAGCACTTAGCGCAACCGTCCGGTTCACGCGCACGACATGGTCCAGCCAGGACTTCAGGGAAGCGGGAACCGTGAAATTATGCACGGGCGTACCCAGCACCAGAATATCGGCAGCCTCGATTTCCCTGATGAGTGTTTCTGACAGGGTAATCGATCCCTGCGCAGCAGGGGGCGTCACATCATCGGGGTGTGCCAGAAGCGCAGCGTAGGGCGCATCGGGCATCGGCAGAGCACTGATATCGCGCCGGACAATGACAGCATCGGGTTCGAGCGCGCGGAGACGCGTCACGATAGCCGCCGAGATGATCCGGCTTTGCCCGTCAGGGCGAGGGCTGCAATCGATATGAAGAATTTGCATCGCTTGGGCACCGCAGGGCGAGAGAAGAAGAGTGATGGTTCTTGGGTCTATCCGCCCTGCGACGACAGGACCAGAAATCTGTTCTTCGCGTGTACCAAGATGGGAGGTCCAGTTGAAAACATCATTCTTCGTCCTGTCCGATGGGGCAGGACCCATGGGAGGAACATCGGGATACATCACCACCGGGAGACAAAAACATGCCGCAGCGTCTGGATTATGAAGCGATTGCCCCGCAGGGTGTCAGGGCACTGGGTGACGTCTATCGCTACATTGCCCGTTCGGGACTCGATGCGCTTCTGGTCGAGTTGATCTATCTGCGCATTTCGCAGATCAATGGCTGTGCCTATTGTCTCGATCTCCATACGAAAACCCTGCTCGAAAAGGGCGTTTCCCCACGTAAACTCGGTGTGCTTCAGGCATGGCGTGAGGTGGAGGTAACATTCAGCGCGCGCGAATGTGCGGCCCTTGCCTGGGCGGAGAGTGTCACCTGCGTGCGAGAGACGGTCATTCCTGACGCTGATTTTCGTGCGCTCTCCGAGGTGTTCTCTGAAAAGGAAATTGTGGACCTGACCATCGCTGTCGGGCTGATGAATCTGTTCAACCGTTTGGCAATCGGTTTCAGGCGCACGAGCAATCAGCTTGGCTCATAAGTCCGGATGCCGCGCTGCAATGGAGCATGATGGCCCCGCGACCTTGCAACAACTTCTAGGGGACACGAGGCTCCTCAATTCAGTGATGGGTGCGCACTGTATAAATATTTTCTGCTGCGTTCCGTCCAGTTTGCACGGAACGCAGCTTGTTACGGTTATTATGTTTCAATGAAATGGTTCTGGAGTGGACAAAAACAACAATCAGCATCAGCAATGAAAGAACCGGTTTGTTCTTTTATTGCTGATCATCGTGACCCGGTCAGAGCGTGCCAGACCCCGCGCCAGAAACGAGCTTCTGCAAGCATGGCCCTGACAACAAGAGGCGGTAATCCGAGATCCTTCAGCTTGTCTGGATCGCCATTTTTGCCGAAGACAAGTCGCATGGCAGCGATCAGGACGGTGCTTTCGCACAGAACGGCAAGGCAGACGCTGATGAAGCGGACCCACCCGATATGAGGGGTTGTACCCTCATCGAAGCTGGGCAGTGTATGGCGCGCTATCCATGCCGGAACCTCCAAGGGCAAGGCTGCGGACCAGGCCACGCATGAGCGTGGGAGGGCGATAGCACACCCAGAGAGTAAGGACGAGCGTGCCTATCCACGTCGCACCAATGAGCGTCTGGTGGGCCGCGCTCATCGGGCAATTCTGAAAACCTGAGAGCCACAGGAACACAGCGATGTAGGACATGACGATAGAGGGATAGAACCAATGCTTGCGCATCAAGGTCATGTGTCACTCCATTGCGGGTCCGTATCGTATCGCCTTCGGTCCGGCAGCGCCAGGATGGTGAGCTTCACAATATCGCTCGACTTTCGGGTTCCAATACGGGTGTCGAGCCGGTCCGGAGATGAACGGCGCGCAATCACTACGGCAAATTGGGGCACCATCTTGTGATGCGTCTGAGTCAGTCATCCCCCCATTGAAGAAGCGGGGCCTATGTACCGCAGAATGTCGCCTGCACGACCTCCTCGGGGCGCGGTGGGGTTTCATAGATTGCATCGTCAACGAAGGGGCGTTCCAGTCGGGAGAGAAGGGCGTGGAATACCGATAAATCACCGCTCTCCGCAGCGTCTATCGCCTCGGCAATCCGATGATTGCGCGGAATGACTGCGGGGTTGATCTGGCGCATGGCATTTTCACGGACAATGGTGGATACGCCTTCCCGTGTGCAACGTGCGTCCCAATCCTGCAGCCATTGCGTCATGGCTGGTGAGTTCCGTGCATCGCATGACAACTCGCGGCGGGTCAGGCGTCGGAAACTCAGTGTCCAATCCAGTTTGTCCTGCTCCAGGATCGCCAGAAAACGCTCGATCAGACCCTTGTCATCCGGTTCGCATGTTGTGAGCCCGAATTTCGAACGCATTCTTTCGAGCCATGCATTTTCGTAAAGCGTGGCAAACGTGCCCAGTGTCTCCTGTGCCCAGGCCAGGGAACGCGCTTCGTCCGCATCGAAGAAGGGAAGCAGGGTTTCGGCGAGGCGGGCCAGATTCCAGCCTGCGAGTTTTGGCTGGTTGGCATAGGCGTAGCGACCGTTACGGTCGATGGAGCTGAATACCCTGTTTTGGCTGTAGACATCGAGAAAGGCACAGGGACCGTAATCGATCGTCTCTCCCGAAATGGCCATGTTGTCAGTGTTCATCACGCCATGCACAAACCCGAGACTCATCCAGTGGGCGATCAGTCTTGCCTGAGCCGCGACCACATTTTCGTAGAGGGCTCTTGCGGGATTTTCGGCTGTGGCTGCGTGCGGATAATGGCGCGTGATTGCCAGATCACAAAGAAATTGCAGCGCCTCATTGTCCTGCCGTGCAGCGAAATACTGGAATGTACCGACACGTAGATGGCTTGCAGCAACCCGTGCGAGAATGGCACCCGGCAGGGGGCGATCACGCCAGACAGTCTCGCCGGTCAGGACAGCCGCAAGGGCGCGGGTCGTTGGAACGCCGAGCGCGGTCATGGCTTCACTGGCGAGATATTCGCGCAAGACCGGCCCGATGGCGGCCAACCCGTCGCCACGCCGGGAGAATGGCGTGGGGCCGGAGCCTTTAAGCTGAACATCGAAAACACGGCCTTGCCGGTCGGCTGCAATCCCAAGCAAATGGGCGCGTCCATCGCCCAGTTGCGGCACGAACTGGCCGAATTGATGGCCAGCATAGGCCTGTGCCACAGGGGCAACACCGTCAGGCCGTGTCTGCCCACCCAGAAAATCGACACCCTCCGGGGTTTCGAGCCATGAGGGGGAAAAGCCCAGCGACTCAGCCAGTGCATCATTCAAGGCAACAAGTTTCAGCGCGGGAAACCTTGCGGGGTCAGCCTGCACGGCCATGGTAGGGGGGAAGGGGGCCGGGCTCAGGGGCAGAGACATGGGACCTCGCTGGTGGGGCCGATACGAAAGCGGCCCTGTTGAAGTGGCACCCGAAACGTCAGGGGTGAAAAGAACAAACTCGCCTTCGATGGAGAGCCCTGTGTCTCATCAGATGGTTTCTCGCGCATTTCAGGCAAGGCAGTCAGGGCTCGAAGAGCGAAACCTGCAAGTTTTTTCGACCCCTCCCTTCCCATTTCATGGCCGGACGTTCAAAACCCCTGCATGTCGACCCACCCCTCTGCCGCCAGACGGATCTTCCACAATGTCAGTTTCCTGACATTGGGGCGCATTGCGACGGCCATATGCAGTTTTGCCTATATCGCCTTTGCCGTGCGGGCGCTGGGGCTGGCGTCGTTCGGCCTGCTGATCCTGATCCATTCTCTGGGCATCATGGCCTCGACCTTCTCGCGCATGCAGTCATGGCAAACGCTCATCCGCTATGGAAATGACCCTTACGCCAGACGCGACCTGGTTCTTCTGCGTCAGATCATCGGGTTCTGTATCAGGCTTGATCTGATTTCCGCGGTGGTGGCGGTCTGTATCGGTGTAATCAGCGTCACGTTTTATGCGCATGTGGCGCACTGGTCGCACTGGGTGACGTTCCTGGCCTATGGCTACGCGCTGATCTGCCCCTTCATGTATACCGGGTGGAGCAATGGCGTTCTGCGCCTGACGGAGCGTTTCCATCTCGTGCCGGTCAGCGATACCTGTACGGCCATTTTCCGTACGGCGGGCACGGCTGTCGGCTATGGGCTGCATCTTGATCTCGGCTTTTTCGTGCTGGTCTGGGCTGGGGCCGTGCTGATGGATTATGGCCTATTCCTGTATTTTGCACTTTCCACCCTGCGTCAGAAAATCGGCCTGCGTCTGCGCTGGCGTGACGTGCTCGGGCAATGGCGCTGGCAATTGCCGGGTATGTGGGCCTTCACCCGCTCGACAAGCATCAACCAGACCCTCGGGGCTGTGTCCGGCCATATCAGCACGCTGGTCGTGGGGTCGTTACTCGGCTCTGCCGAGGCCGCCGTGTTCAGGATCTGCCGCCAGATTGCCGACGGGATCGTCACACCAGCGCAGATGCTTTCGCCTGTGCTTTATCCCGAGCTGGTCAAGATGCGTGACCGGCAGGACTGGAGCGGTCTCAAGCGCCTGACATGGAAGATATTCGGTATCCTCTGCGCTGTTTCGATCGCGCTGCTTCTGGTGGCGGCTTTCTTCGGCGGGCGAATTTT
>NZ_AYXS01000034.1:144100-147429 GCF_000505765.1 Asaia sp. SF2.1
GCGGTGCTCACCCTTCTGGTCGTGCCGCTCGAACCCTTGCTGACGGTCATGGGACAGATCGGCTTTCTCATGGCCAATCGTACCTGGATCACACTGGCCTATTTTCCCGTGCTTTATGGTCTCACACGCCATTTTTCGCTGACTGGCGCCTGCTATGCGACTGCGCTCAGCAGCTTCGTGATGTTCGTGACGCGTCTGTGGCGAGCCGTGGCCAGCTCCCTGCGTCCACCGGCTGATTCGCTCAAACCAGCTTCATCAGCGATCAAACATACCGACGAGACTGCGCCCGAAAGCGCCACGGGTCATGCCGGAGGCGAGACGCAAAGCAGGGTTGTCATCGGGGCTTGAGGCGTATTTCAGCCAGGCCGGAGTGATCCCCGGATCGGAACTTATTGGTCGGCACCGGCAGGATCGAAGCCCAGCGATGCCAGAACGAGCCTGTCCTCCCAGATATCATGCATCAGCGCGGGGAGAGAACCCAGCGTGGCAAGGGCAGGATCACGCAGCATGATCCCGTCAAGGCGTGACTCCTTGAGGCGCACCCAGCACCAGATATCGCCATGAGGGCCCTCGACAGCGCCGATACCCTCCCCGGATCCGGATGTGTCCGCTGCCGGTGAGGGCAGAGGCACGCCGAAATCAGCGGCAATGCGGTCGATGCGTCTGAGCGAGTCACGTATCTCATCAAGGCGCAGGCATTGTCTGGCCCAGCCATCGCCACCAAGGCGCGAGCCTGCCCGGCCGGGAACGTGGCGCATGTCATCTTCAAGCTGGCGCAGGTCGAATGAACGTCCGGAAGCCCGACCAACCAACCCACCGAGGCACAGGGCCTGGGCACGGGCTGGAGGTATCGCTCCAAGTCCCTCCAGCGTCTCCGCCATCTGGAAATGCAACCCCTCGATGACGGGCAGGCGCGGCATCAGGGCATCATGAAGGGCATGAGCAAGGCCGCAGATATCAACCCCTGCTGCAATGCCTTGTGGCGTGATCATGTCGGTCAGGCGGCGGCTGGCCCCGTGATGGGCGCATAGTCCTGCACAGAGATCCTCAGCAAGACTGGCGTGAGTGGCGAGAAGGGCAAAGCCCGTTAACTGCGCCATCTGGGCAATATCACGGCAATGCACAACGATGCGTTCGATCTCCAGAAGGATCGTGCGGGCATCGCGTGTCGCATCGTCGGGGATGATGCCAAGTGCGTTTTCGATGGCACGCGAGTAGGCAAGGGGGGCTGCGACAAAAGCCGATCCGTTGCTGCGACTGATCAGCCTCAATGCTTCCTCGGGCATACAGCCCTTGAGGCGATGCATGAGGCCGATATGCGCGGCACCCGGCATGATCTTCCCATGCCCCCACATGAACGGCGCCATATCGCCATGAAGGCTCTGCACGAATACGGGTGGGGAAGGCGTATGGTCGGCTGAAACAGGCGCTGGGACGGACCGGACGGATAGAGGCGCGATACTCGCCCAGCTCCCCTGATCCAGTGCGGGCTCGGTATCGATGGCGCCCAGTGGCAGACAACCCCACAGATCCTGCGCGATGCGTTCTGGCCAGGAGGCGCAGGGCAGAGCCGCTGACAGGGCGAAATAGCGCCCGTCGATCAGGGGGGTGCTCACCAAAAGCGGCGTTTCCTGATCGAGGAACAGGGCATAGGCGCGCAGATCGTCACACCAGTGAGCGATGAACCAGCCCGGTGCCGCAGCAATCATCTCGTGCCATTGCCCCTCATCGAGGGTGTAATGATGTGGGGAAAGACGTTCGCCGGCCCGGATACGGGCGATCATGCTCATGGGGCGCTCCAAGAAAGGGCCCCGACCGGGCTGCCATGAGCGTTAAGCCCAAGCACGAGCGGCGCAATTATCCCCATACCGACAAGGGCGAGTACAAGCGCCCGGTCGCGCCAGCTGAGCGGTATATGCCAGTCCAGCGTCGCCCGGCTGGCGGTCAGCCCGAGAGCAGCTAGCACGATGACGGTAGGTATGAGGCCAACTTTGCTCAACCCCGCCAGAGTAAGGCATCCTGCTGTGAAGTTGGGCCAGGGCGGCAGGCTACTTATGACCCAGCGTCGCATGGAGTCAGGAATTTGTGGACCGGCGGCCAGTGCGAGGCCTGAACTGAGAAAGAGCAGCGAGGGAACCGGCCCTGTGGGCAGGGCGGCGGCGATGGTGGCAAGGCAGACCAGGAGCCTCGGGCCGTCCTGTCGGGTCAGAATGCAAAGCCACAATCCTGCTATCCCGGCGGAAAGGGGCACCATGTGTGTGACCTCGCGCGCAGGCAGGCGCAGCATGAGTGCCACGGCGCTCAGACATAGCAACATGTCGGGGAGGGCAGTCAGGCGATCGGTCCGCAGCGAAACCGCTGACCCATCTTTCCCGGTCATCGTCCCATCACAGACAGGCGCAATGGTGCCGAGACCGGAAAGAAGGCAAAGCCCGACAGCGAGAAAAAGATCGCCAAGTCTCAAGATGGCAGGGTCAGGGCTCATGGTGATCAGACTGGTGCCCAGCAGTGCCAGAACCAGCCCGGCAAGGCGCATGCGCATCGAATCCCAGGCCTGACGCGCGCGCGTGGTGGCAAGGGTTTCCCGGTATGTGAGCATGAGGGCCGCGCAGCCAGTCAGGCAAACCACGGTCAGCACGTCATGAGCACAAAGGGCCAGTGTGATAAGGCAGGCCGAGACGAAGTCGAGACACAAGGTCAGGCGCGTCTCCCCCTTGCCCAATGCAAGAAAAGGCATTGCGCCCGCCATCAGGCACCCCCAGCGGCTGAGCAGATCCTGAGCGGGAAGCAGCGGGGAAAGGCACAGGGTCAGGACCAGACCGGCAAGGGCAAAATGCCGCGCCGAGCGCAGGGCGCGCGCCTCAGGCAGCAAGGCCATCAGACAGGCCGCGAGGAGCGGCCATGACGGGACGAGGAACCGGGCGATCTGATGCAGGGTATCAGCCATGACCGGGGCCATCCATACGATGCCAGGCAAGGCGGGGCATGAGCCATCCCCCAAGCGACAGCAGGCCGATCCAGACCAGTGTCGCACCCAGAACGAGGGGCCAGCTATGGGTGTAGCCGCCCAGCAGGAGAAGCCCATTAAGAGTGCAGAGAAGCGAAACCAGCTGCAAAAGGGGGGCAGAGAGTGCCGCCCCGCATAATCCGGCGAGAATGATGCCGATGCAGATGAGCACCGGTATGCCCGGTGTCGCTGCCAGGGCTGTGAGGAGCACAAGTGCAATGGCTCCGCAGACAGCGAGGCTGGCAGCCTGCTGGGCAGTGCGTCGTTCACGGGGTTCCCCCGAGCGCCATGCGACATGGCGGCGCAGCACGATCAGCCCTGC
>NZ_AYXS01000034.1:147483-147632 GCF_000505765.1 Asaia sp. SF2.1
ACCGTTCAGTGTAGGCAAGAGGATCAGGGCTGCCAGAGCCGGGGCACCATGTCCGACCCCGGAGACACAGGTCGCCGCGCAGGTGCCATGCAAGGGAAGGATGCGCGCATCGCGGCCGATCGCCGCCAGCGCGACAAGCAGGGTCAGGC
>NZ_AYXS01000034.1:147686-149291 GCF_000505765.1 Asaia sp. SF2.1
CAAGAAGAACGATCATGCGGCACCAGTCATGAGGTCAGCCTTCCGGCAAGAACCAGCAGGATGGCGCCCCCGCTCAGAACAAGCGCGAGCCGTGAGGAGGGAAGGGGGCGTAGCGCGCGCCAGCTCGCGACAAGAATTACCAGCACACCCAGCCGAACCGGAGCCGCCACAAACCACAACAGGGCCAGATGGCCCGTCGTTGCGTTATTTGCGGCGATGGCATCGGGCCAGATCAGGTCGGCGATGAGGAGATACCAGCACAGGGCCGTCAGATCGTGCCGGTAGCGCAATAGGCTACGATGACGGCCCTCTGTCCCCGCAATCAGTTCCTCATGCCATGCCTGTGAGAGAAAACGGCGATTGAGAACCAGCAATAAGGCGGTTGCGATGAAGACCAGCCCGCCAAGCAGGGCAGGTGAGGGCTGCAGCACTCTTTGCTGCAGCAGCCCGGTAATTGTGGCCGATCCGGGAAGGCCAACGGTGATCAGCGTGCCTGTTAGAGCGAGAAGAGGCACCAGGAAAAGCAGGTCCTGTCCGACTGCCCCCAAAGAACGTTTCAGGCGCAGCTCGGTCATGCGGGTTGGTGCCAGGGTTAGCGCCTGGGTCCAGACGGTCGCACAGGACAGGATCAGTAATACTCCGCAGACCAGAGGCTCCGAAAGAAAATGAAACGGGATCTGCGTTGTTGCGAGAGGGATACCCATACTGGCAAGCAGCACCGCGCAGAGACCAAACCAGGTCAACGCCGGTATGGCCCGGCTCTGACCCCACCCCATACGCAGCTGACGCCATCGCCAGCCGGGCAGGGGGCCATGTCGGCCTGCCATCAAGCCGCCAATCATCGTTTCCAGATCTGTCAGAAAGGGGGCAAGCAGCGCCAGCGTGAGAAGCTGTCCGAGCATCAGGCATAGCTGGAGAAGCAAGGAGGTCATCACGCTGACCAGCCCAACCATGACAGGGCCATCGCAACAAGTAGAAGCCAGAGCACCAGAGCCTGATGCGACAGGAACCTGCCGGCTCTTAGTGGCAGGGTGTCCTTAATGGCCGATGGCGCCGCAGAGGCGTTGCGCTGGTTGTGACGCCGTTGCAGACCGCTTTGCAACAGGGTGCCCTGTCGCCGCATCGAGGCGAGAAGCCGCCTGAGCCCCCAGGGGAGACGCAGCCGGATAGGCATGGCTGGCCAGGCAGGCAGCGATGTTGCAGAGGCGGGAAGATGGGTCATGACCGCAGGGGCAATGATGGCGGGCACAAGAAACACCAGAGCTGGATACCAGAAGGCGCCATCGCCCCCGGCGAACGACCAGACAGGCCAGGCGCGCCAGATATCATGCGGTGCGCCAGCGATGGTGAGAACCGCGTCATGGACCGGGCCAATCAGCAAGCCGGGGCATACTGACAGGCACAGGCCAAGCGTCAGGGAGGGTATCATTCTAGGCTCGACCGAGGAGTGGACGAGAGCTGCGCCGCTGGCGATATGCGCCGAATCTTTTGCGCCAGGGCGTTCCTGAACGGCCGATCCTGGCTGTGACAAGGCCCGCCATGATGCGAGCCATGCCCTGACCATCAATATTCCAAGCATGAGGCTGAGGCACATGCCGCTAGCGG
>NZ_AYXS01000034.1:149340-150077 GCF_000505765.1 Asaia sp. SF2.1
TCCATGCCGGAGAGAGTCCCGTTAGTCCGTTGACGACATGAAGTCCGAGCCAGAAGGGCAGGAAACCGGCCAAAGGCGGGAGAGGTGTCTGGAAGAAGCTGGACTTCTTCCCGAGCACGCCAAGAAGCAGCGACAGGATGAATGCCTCGCTTCCGGCAAGGGCGCTATCGGCCAGCCCGCCATGTCGCGCGCTGAGGGTCAGGCCGAGCAGCAGGAGTGGCCAGTAAGCCAGAGCTCGCCGCAGTGGCAAAAACAGGCAGAGGCCGCCGCCCAGCAATATGAGGTTGACCGGCCAGAAGCTACCGGTCTGGGCGAGCAGGGCTGGTACGATAATCGAGTAGCCCAGGACAGGCATGGCCGAAAAAGCAGGGAGCGTGGCGAGGGCGGCCAGGGGGAGGAAAACCTCACCAGACAGAGCACCCAGGGAAGCGAAATCGCGGACGGCCAACGTGATCGTGACCTCGCCCGCAGGGCCACCCACGTGGCCCGCCATGGTGGGATCGATATCGGTACTCATCAGACTATCTGCCAGACCCTGTACAGGGAAAAACCCATAAGCCGCCAGATAGCAGCCAGCAGGCGCCAGAAAGGCCAATTGCCAGGCCAGGCCGGACGCACGGGGCCCAAGGCGGCGGTTTTCAATCAGGCAGGGGATGAAACAGATCAGTGCAAGGGCCTGATTGTGACAGAGCAGCCCCAAAGCGCCGGAGGCCTCACCAATAGGGCCACAGGCTTTG
>NZ_AYXS01000034.1:150131-150268 GCF_000505765.1 Asaia sp. SF2.1
TCGGGGGCGAGTTGGGTCAGGCCCCAAAGGATAATCCAGCAGGAGATGAGGGGATCGAGCGCGAGAGGGCCGAAGGTCGCATGATAGCCATGAAGCGCCGCCCAACCTGCTACGATGATCTCAAACGCCAGCACAGC
>NZ_AYXS01000034.1:150319-159741 GCF_000505765.1 Asaia sp. SF2.1
GCCTGGCACAGCCTGCCTGCCGCTGCCTGGAATAGCGCCAAGCGCCAGCCTCACGATGGCGCACAAGGGCAACAGAATGAGAGCAACGAGCGGAAGCAGGGGAATTCCTGACAGGACGGGGTGCGACGAAACGTCTTATTACCTCAGTTTCGTGGATCACCCAATCCAGTCGTTGTCTCGGAGGCTGCCGCGAGTATAGCCTCTCCCAGGGCCTGTTGAGGTAACACGCGCTGCCTCGTCGCCCGGCCATTCGGTTCGTGAAGAGCCAGGCTGCGCGAGGCAGAGTATCGTTCAGACCCTCATCGAATCGCCTGCACGTTCATGGGAGATATCCAGCAGTTCATTGTCGGAATTGCCGTCAGCGTCGGGATCATAGAACACGAATTCGAGTTCAGGCTCGATCTGGGTCGAGACCAGAGCGCAGCCGACAAGCCTGCTCAGATGATCCGTGAAGCTGCGCAGTTGAACGCTTGGTATGTGGGACACCCATATGCGGCGATCCTTGCGGAACTGCTCGACAAGGTCGGGATGTACAGCCATGAATTTGTCAAATTCTTCATGTGTCATCAGTTATCCGGCTTTCCACTATGATGAATGAATCTATTTGTTCCATCATAATATCGTTCTGTTCACTGTATATCCAAATTAATTATTAACTAAGCGTCCGGGTTTGCTGTTCCTGATCTTCACGTTCAGATCATCTCGAGCGATGTCTTGCGACGCGGTGGCGGGAAATGGGCGTCAATACGGGCGAGATCAATGTCACGCAGGGTGATCGACAGGGCGGCGATATTCTCCTGCAGGTGACGCAGGGTTCCAGCCTTGGGGATCGAGAGAACATTGGCGTTTCGCAAGGTCCAGGCCAGAGCGATCTGGGCCGGAGTGGCTGGGCCGGCGGCCGTTTCATGCTCCCGGGCGATCTCTGCCAGAACCGGGCTGGCCAGCAGATCGCCTCCCTGCCCCAGAGGTGAGTAGGCCATGGTGACAATGCCAGCTGCCCGATCGCGCGCCAGCAGGTCATAGTCAACACCGCGTGCTTCGAGATTATAGAGAATCTGATTGGCCGCGCAGTCCGAGGTTACGCCTTCGAGATCCTGCATGTCTTCGGTGTCGAAATTCGATACGCCCCAGCGCCTGATGAGACCTTTCTCAATGAGGGCTTCGAAGGCTTCGACGGTTTCCGTCAGCGGGACGCCGCCCTGCCAGTGCAAGAGATAAAGATCGAGATGATCCGTGCCCAACCGCTTGAGAGATGTCTGACAACTCTGGATGGTGCCATCAAACGTGGCGTTCGATGGAAGGACCTTGCTCACGAGAAAAACGTCTGATCGCCGGTTCGAAATGGCCTCACCCACGAGACGTTCCGAGCGCCCATTGCCGTACATCTCGGCTGTGTCAATCACCTTCAGGCCGCGATCAAGACCGGCGCGCAGGCTGGCAATCTCCTCGGTCTTTCCGGCTGTCGAGTCGCCGATATTCCAGCTTCCCATGCCCAGGGCAGGCACGGTCGTCCCATCACTGAATCTCACGGTTTTCATGAAAACTTCCTTTTCAATACAGGAGATCAAGCGTCACAGTTCAGGCGGCGTTCGGCAGTTCTCCCTGCGGAATAATCACGAGTTCGTGAGCTCGTGCAGCCATAACCTCCTTTGGCGTTAGGCTGTCGGGGGAGAGCCGACGCGCCCCGCAAGCGTATCGTCAGCGCTCTTGAGAAAAGGAGGCCGCTCATGGCGTCTTTTGACCATAACGTTTTCCAGCGCCTGCTTGGTGCTGTGCCGACGGGAGCCCCAGGGTTCTTTTCCGCGCGGCGATCAACAGGCGGGTGGGCGATGCGTTCGCGTGCACGCAGGGCTGATCAGTCCCTGACCACCGCGCAGGAGGAAGGCTGGTCGTGGTCCGAGCGGGTCGCGCCATTCGGTATACGCGACGTGAGGGTAAACCATCATGTGCTTGGCGCCTCGATCGATGGTGCGGCAACAGCATGCCCGGCTTCTGGCTGGGGGATGGTCGTTGCAGGGTGTGCAACACTCAGCATGCGTCCGCATGCCAGTGCGTCTATCCGGAGCATGACCCTCCATGAAGGGGATGTCTGGAGCGTGCCTGCCTCGGTTTCAGCCTGGTTCCATTGCCATCCGGGAGGACAGGCCAGTGTTGTCGCGTTCGTAGGGGGGCGTGAGCCGGAGGCGGGGCGGGATGCGATGCCGGATCTCTCCGGGCAGCCGCTCTCCCATGCCGGTTTCCACCATAGCCTCATGGCTCAGGAGGCGGAGCGTACCTGGTGGGGCAGTCTGCGCGTGGTCGAGGCCGATGTTTTCTGCGACCCGGATGCCTTGTCTGCCGCCTTGGTCGAGATCGAGCCGGACTGCCGTACCGATCTGCACTGGCACCTCAATACGTCTGTCTGGCAGATATGCCTCGACGGTGAGGGGCAGCTTACCCGCCTGCCTAAAGGGTGCCGTCAGCATAACGCCACCCTGCGCCCCGGCGTGATGGCCTATGTGCCACGCGGCGAAGGGTATTTCGTTCGTAATGATGGCGATCGCCCCGTGCGATTGCTCGAAATTTTTCGTTCCGATCACTATCACGACCTGTCTCTGCCGCAATGGCTGGCCGCCAGTTCTGCCGAGGACATCGCGGCGCATCTCTGTGTCGACGTGGGGGTCGTTGCGGGTCTTGCCCGGCGGGAAAATGCGTCGTCTGGGCGTATCGTGGCTTTTCCTGCACGGTCCGGAACGCACTGAAGGCTAATCGCCTGAGGACGTCCCATAAAACCACAACAGGTGGTCGTTCTCATGCGCCGCAATGACAGAGGGCAGCGGTCACAGCAGATCAGTGCGCCTCTTATCAGACAGGATGACGAGGGGTATGTTGGGTTGTCGGGAGCTAGAGCTTGCCTGATTAACGTGGTGTCAAAATCCCTTAGGGTCAGATAGCGTCGGGAGAGCGAGAAGCATTTCGGCGGTTCGTCAGCCTAACTTTGTCCCGAAATGAACGTGGCCCGGCAGGTGGCCATACTGGTATAATCGACCCCATGAGACGCGCATGATCAGCCTGTTCGACCTTTTCAAGATCGGTATCGGACCCTCTTCCTCCCATACTGTTGGCCCTATGCGTGCAGCGCAGCGTTTCATCGCGGCGCTGATAGAAGTTGATGCCTCGGCGGGAACAACTCGCCTGCTGGAAATCGCCCGCCTGCGCGTCACGCTTTACGGCTCCCTTGCCTGGACAGCCCAAGGGCATGCGACTGACAAGGCCGTTATTCTGGGCCTGTGCGGTGAGCTGCCCCAGACGGTCGATCCCGATCAGGCGGACGGGATTGTCAAGCGCGTCATGCGTACAAAACACGTTGGCTATGGCGACCGTATACTTCCCTTCGACCCGGCTCATGATCTTGTGCTCGATCGGGAGAGCGTGCCGCCTGTTCACCCTAACACCCTGCAATTCGAGGCGCTTTCGGCCGAAGGAGAGGTACTTGAGTGCGCCCGTTTCTGTTCGGTCGGCGGTGGTTTTATCGTGTCGGAAAGCGTGACCGAGAGTGCAGGCTACGCGCAGCCTGATGTGCCCTATCCTTTCACCAGTGGGGCCGGATTGCTGGAACAGACCCGTACCCACAATCTGAGCATTGCTGCGCTGGTCATGGCTAATGAATGTGCCCTGCGCCCCCGTTCGGAAGTCGAGCACTATCTGGATGAGATCATCGCGGTCATGCTGGCCTGTATCGAACGCGGAATCATGCAGAAAGGCATTCTGCCGGGACGGCTCAGGGTACGCCGTCGTGCCCATGCCTTGCACGAAAAGCTCTGTGCGCATGAACGCAGCAATATGCGCTCGGCCCATGCCATCATGGACTGGATCAGCCTGTTTGCCATAGCAGTGAATGAGGAAAATGCAGCCGGTGGGCGCGTCGTCACGGCGCCCACCAATGGGGCAGCAGGCATCATTCCCTCGGTCCTGCGTTACTATCGTGACTATTGCGCGCCGCTCGCATCGCCCGGGACGACCCAGGCCATGCGGGAATTTCTGCTCACTGCCTCGGCCATTGGCGGGCTGTTTAAACTGAATGCCTCGATTTCCGGCGCAGAGGTTGGCTGTCAGGGTGAAGTGGGCGTAGCGTCATCCATGGCGGCAGCGGGGCTGGCAGCCGCTCTGGGAGGAACCCCCGAGCAGATCGAGGATGCTGCCGAGATCGGGATGGAACATCATCTGGGCATGACATGCGATCCGGTCGCCGGTCTGGTTCAGATCCCCTGTATCGAGCGTAATGCCTTTGGTGCGGTCAAGGCGGTGAATGCGGCCTCACTCGCCCTGAATGGCGACGGGGCCCATCTTGTCTCGCTGGATCAGGTCATTCGCACGATGGCAGAAACCGGTCGTGACATGAACCAGCGTTACAAGGAAACATCGCTTGGCGGCCTTGCAGTGAATCTGCCGGAGTGTTGATCCGGCCTCGCCTGACTGACAAGTTGGCCATAAGATTCTGAACCGTCAGCCAGATGTGTGACCGGGCTGACGGCCGGGATGATCAACGATAAACGATGCCGCCATCCGTCAGGATCGACTGACCCGTGATGTAGTCTGAGTCGTCACCTGACAGGAAGGAGACGAGAGCCGCCACATCGTCCGGCGTCTGGGCACGGCCCAGCGCGATCCCTTCAACGAACTTCTCGTAGGTGCGTCCTTTTTCTGCACCGGTCAGTTCGGAGAACCGTTCGTCGATTTCGACCCACATATCGGTGCCGACAATGCCGGGGCAGTAGGCGTTTACCGTGATGCCGGCGCTGGCATATTCCTTGGCGGCGGCCTGTGTCAGGCCGCGTACGGCAAATTTGGTGGCGGAATACACACCCAGCATCGCAAAACCGTCATGCCCGGCAATGGACGAGGCATTGATGATCTTGCCCTTGTGGCCTCGTGCCTTGAACTTGGCCGCAGCAGCCTGGATACCCCAGAGAACGCCCTGGATGTTGATGCGCAGAATACGCTCGACTTCCTCAGGCGCTACATCGGCAATCGGGTTCACCTGTGCGATACCCGCATTGTTGATCATGATGTCAAAACCGCCCAGTTCCGCTTCCGCGTGATCAATGGCGGCATAAACGGCATCGCGCTGGCTTACATCGGCCGCCGAGACACTGGCCTTGCGTCCCAGCGCCTGAACCTCACGACGAACCTGTGCAAGCCGATCCGTGTTGAGATCCACCAGAGCGATATCGGCGCCATCGCGCGCCAGTCTAAGCGCAATACCACGACCGATACCCTGAGCGGCACCGGTAACGAGGGCGACTTTTCCATTGAGTGACATGGCTGTTCCCCTTCTTATGCGGGCGGGCAACAGCCGAAGAGGCATGTCACATGGCCCTTTATCAGGAGCATGAACGGCCAATTGGGGGAGAGGATCGAGAGGTTAACTCTCTTGTGACAAGCGAAACGTTTCGTGTCTGGTCGGATCGCGGGCTTATCCCGCTTTTTGCCATCCGCGTTCCTGCTGCTGCCAGTAGGCCAGATTATGACCGGCCTTTTTGGCAAGGCTCCAGCGTGCCCGGGCCCTCGCAACAGCCTCCGGATCATTGCCGTCGAACAGGGTAAAGATACGCTCGAATGTTTCCAGCCCGTCCTCGACACCGCCATCAAGCAGGAAGAGGAAGCGCGCGCCGTTGGGGACATCGTCTCCCCTGGTCAGCCAGATGGGCTGACGCGGCCCAAACCCCATGCGCTGGCTGCCATGAGGCAGCCATAGGGTTGATTTCGCCTTCCAGAGAGCCTCGTCCAGTGCCTTTACCTGTGCCGCGTCGCTACACCGGATGACGGCACGCTGCCCCGCTTCGAGCGTGCGGCCCAATAGCGGCGGCAAGGCGTCTTCCAGCGTCGTGCGCGTCAGATGATAGAAGCCGATATCGCTCATGAGGCCTTGTTGTCTGCCTCTTCATGATGACGCACGAGCGCGTCCAGCAGACGCACGCCAAACCCGGTTGCGCCCTTGGGGCATTGCGGTGCCGCGTCGCTGCGCCACGCCACGCCTGCGATATCGAGATGCGCCCAGGGTGTGTCACCCACGAAACGTGCCAGGAATTGCGCGGCTGTAATCGAACTGCCAGGGCGGCCCGTAATGTTCTTCATATCGGCGATGTCCGAGCGCAATTGCCGGTCATAGGCCTTGCCCATCGGCATGCGCCAGACGGCCTCACCCGTGGTTTCACCAGCCTCGAAAACTGCGTTGGCCAACGCGTCGTCATTGCTGAACAGCCCGGCACGCACATGGCCGAGGCTGACGACAATGGCGCCGGTCAGCGTGGCCAGATCGACCATCAGGCGTGGCGCAAACCGTGCCTTAGCATAGGCCAGAACATCGGCGAGAACCAGACGCCCCTCTGCATCGGTATTGAGCACTTCGATGGTCTTGCCAGCATAGCTGCGCACAACATCGCCGGGGCGCTGGGCATTGCCCGAGAGCATGTTCTCGACCAGTCCCACCACGCCGATCACATGGACGCCTGCCTTGCGTCGTGCCACGGCCTCAAGCGCACCGACAACGGCGGCCGCACCGCCCATATCGGTTTTCATCTCATCCATACCGGCAGCCGGCTTGATGGAGATGCCGCCGGAATCGAAGGTCACGCCCTTGCCGATGAAGGCAAGCGGTGCCTCGTCCGAACCCCGATAGCGCATGATGGCCACGCGGGCTTCCTGGTCGCTGCCCTGCGCCACGCCCAGCAGGGCGCCAAAGCCGAGTTCGCGTAATGCTGCCGCGTTGAGAATTTCCACCTCGACTCCGAGATCGCGCAATGTCTCGATACGACGGGCAAATTCGGGCGGGTTCAGAACGTTGGGCGGCTCACTCACCAGATCACGGGCGCGGAACACACCTGCCGCCACAGCCTTCAGGCTCTCCCATGCTTCACGCACAGCGTCGATCTCGGCGACACCCAGATGCAGGCGCTGAAGCTGCGGTGCGTTTTCCGCCTCGTCGGTATGATAGAGGTCGAAGCTGTAGCGGCCCAGCGTGGCGCCATAGGCAGCATGGGCGGCGAACGCGGCGCAGCGACCCGCAAAGGCAAGATCGGCATGGGTGGTGTCACGCACGGCACGTGCAGCCTGCCCACCAGCGGCTTCCATCGTCGGAATATCAAGCTCGTCCTCGGGACCGCAACCGATCAGGACGATTCGGGCCAACGCCGCACAGGGGGCAAGCAGGACACAGCTCTGGTCGCGCTGCCCCTTGAAGCGCGAGATGGCAACTGCCCGGCGCAGCGCCCCGCCCGTTGCGGCATCGAGATGCGAGAACGGACCATCAGCCACATCGAATTCGGGGCCAGTCAGCAGGACGAGGGTCTGCTCCGATTCCGGGGCGCCCTTGCCCTGCAGGATTGGAAAAGGGGCCTGGATCTGGATATCGAGCATGATCTTTCCGGTCTGTAGCTGAGAAGGCCCTCACTATCGTCATCGCGACCGGATAAGGCAAGGCGCAGTGCCGCCTCCTGGCCGTTAATAACGATACAAAATCGTTTATTTAATTCAAACCACTATCAACGTTGATTGTTGCCCGAAAATATGGCCTAGTCCCGTCTCTCCCATCGCTTCGTGCTTCAAGGCCCGTTCATGTCACTGCTTGCCGACCTCAATTATCTCTACGTACTCTCCGGTCTCGGTGTGGGCTTTCTGGTCGGCATGACCGGTGTGGGTGGCGGCTCCCTCATGACACCGTTGCTGATTCTGCTGTTCAAGGTGCATCCCCAGGCTGCTGTGGGCACGGATCTGCTTTATGCGGCCATCACCAAATCGGTTGGTACATTGGTGCATGGTCATCGTGGTGCGGTAGAATGGCGTGTCGTGTTCCGCATGCTGGCTGGCAGTCTGCCTGCGACGCTGGTCTCACTGCTGTTTCTGCACTGGTATGGCAGCCCGTCTCACGACACGACGCGTCTGGTCTCGACAGCCCTTGGCGTGGCTCTGCTCATTACGGCGCCCAGCGTGTTTTTTCGCAAGGAGCTGCAGGCCTGGTCCCATCGCCATGCGGGCGAGCTCTCCTCCGGCGCGGCGGCGGCGCTGACCGTGGTGCTTGGTGCTGTGCTTGGTGTGATGGTCACCCTGTCTTCTGTTGGCGCAGGGGCGATCGGCATGACTGTGCTGATCCTGCTTTACCCGTCGCTCAGCACCGCACGCCTCGTGGGGTCGGATATCGCCCATGCCGTACCGCTCACCCTGATTGCGGGCATGGGGCACTGGTATCTGGGGGCGGTCAAGATTCCGATGCTGGTCTCGCTACTTTGCGGCTCGATCCCGGGCATCGTGCTCGGCAGCCTGTGCGTAGGGCAGGTCAATGAGCGCGTGCAACGCTCCGTTCTGGCAGCGGTGCTCTTTATTGTCGGGTGGCGCCTCGTCTGAGGCCCACCGATCACAGCTCGGGTGAGGGCTCGGTATCGTGGCAGGCAATCCACTCGGAATGGCCATCGGCATAGCGCTCACGTTTCCAGATGGGCACACGGCGCTTGATCTCGTCGATCACATAGCGGCAGGCGACGAAGGCTGCATCACGATGGGCGGCTGAAACCCCGATCCATACCGCCATATCCCCGAGCCCGAGACTGCCGATACGATGAATGGCCGAGACGGCCACGATATCAAACCGGCTTTCTGCTTCCTGCAGGATGAGCGCCGCCTCCGCTTCTGCAAGGGGGCGATAGGCCTGATAATCGAGGCCCAGCACGGCCTGTCCCTCGCTATGATTGCGCACCCATCCCTCGAAACTGCAGTAACCACCCGCCTCGTTGCGCCTCAAGACGCGGGCGACGCTGTCTGGCTCGATCGGGGTTTCGGTCAGAAGGAACATGGTCAACCTCCCGAAACTGGCGGGATGAACACGATATGGTCGCCATCGACAGGCCTGTGATCCCACGGCGTGAAGGCGGCATTGACGGCCACACGCAGGCGCATCCGGGGGAGGCTGAAGCCATGCCGGGCGGAACATTCGTCATAAAGCGCTGCAAGTGTAGCCGCTTCTGTGGTGACGGTTTCAGTCGGGCAACCGGCCTCATCGCATAGCTGGGCGAAATATTCGAGCGTCACGCAGGCCGGTCCGGTCATGGTGGCGGTTTCAGACATTGCCGGACCCGTGGCCGGGTTCGTGGCTGAAATCACGCTTGCCTCCGCTTTTTCCCATCAGGCGCACCTCGTGAATGACCATGTCGTGGCTGAGCGCCTTGCACATGTCATAAAGCGTCAGGGCGGCGACCGTGGCACCCGTGAGTGCTTCCATCTCCACACCGGTCTTGCCTTCGCATTTTACCCGGCAATCGATCACGGCATCATGACCGTCGATCGTGATGTCCACCTTGCATCCTGTGAGCGAGAGCGGATGACAGAGTGGAATAAGCTGTGATGTCGCTTTCGTTCCCATGATACCGGCAAGCTGCGCCACGGTGAGT
>NZ_AYXS01000034.1:159810-159984 GCF_000505765.1 Asaia sp. SF2.1
ACCGCGCCCTTGCTGGTCATGTAACCGGCATCAGCCAGGGTATTGGCGACTTCCGGGGGAAAGCGCAGACGTGCCTGGGCATGGGCCTCACGGCGGGTGACCGTCTTGTCACCGATCTCGACCATACGGGGCCGTTCGCCTTTTTCATCCACATGGGTCAGCGATGTCACATCA
>NZ_AYXS01000034.1:160072-160973 GCF_000505765.1 Asaia sp. SF2.1
GCCTCCGATATAATACATTTCTATCTTCCGGTCGCCCGTCTGCCCCGTCCCGTGTCCGTTTTCCGGGGGCGCTGGCTGCACCGGTGCAGGATGGCGCATTTCACTATAACGATCGCTGCGCTCATGCCAGATGCCGCGCAGGGCCGCACGCAGGGCCTCATCCGACTCATCTGCCAGTGCGGGCCGGAGATCCGTACCTTTTGTGGCAAAGAGGCAGGTGAAGATCTGCCCATCCGATGACAGCCGCGCACGCGAGCAATCGCCACAGAAGGGCGCCGTGACCGAGGAGATGAAACCGATCTCACCTGCGCCATCGGTAAAGCGGTATCGGCGGGCGACCTCCCCTCTGTAGCGGGGGGCGATGGCCTCAACCGGCCAGCGGGTGGCAATACGCTCAAGGACCACCGCCGAGGGAACGACGGCACTCTGCGACCAGTGGTTGCGCGTACCGACATCCATATATTCAATGAAGCGTAGCGTGATGCCGGTATGGCGGAAGCGGGCAACGAGCGGCAGGATCTCGCTCTCGTTCACATCGCGCTGTACGACGGTATTGATCTTGATACCGCCAGGAAACCCCCGTTGTGCAGCCTTGTCGATGGCCGCCAGAACGGTCTCGACCACGGCGCGTCCACCGCTCATGCGGCTGAATATTTTCGGGTCAAGACTGTCCAGACTGATGGTCAGGCGCGTCAGCCCGGCGTCATGCAGCGCGTCCAGATGACGTTCGAGTAGAACCGCGTTGGTGGTGAGAGCCACATCATCAATGCCCTCGATGGCTACGAGCCTTCTGACAAGACGGGAGAGATCGGGCCGTAAAAGCGGCTCGCCACCCGTCAGGCGCAGCTTGCTGACACCCGACCCGGAGGCCACGCGGGCCACGCGCTCGATAGCTTCGAAG
>NZ_AYXS01000034.1:161012-161182 GCF_000505765.1 Asaia sp. SF2.1
CTCAGACGGGCGTCAGGGGCGAGAAAGGCGAAATCGTCATGAAAGACCGATTCCGGCATACAATAAGGGCAGCGGAAATTGCACCGGTCCATGACCGAGATGCGCAGATCATGCCAGGGGCGTCCGAGCCGATCGCGTGGTACGCTGATCTGTGGCGCCTCACCAGTCAT
>NZ_AYXS01000034.1:161241-165766 GCF_000505765.1 Asaia sp. SF2.1
GGAACAGCACAACCGAGCCGGTATCCAATGTCGCTTCGCCGGGGGGCAGGCTGATCAGCCCCTGTGTTGCACCCAGACGGTTGAAATCACCTGAGGTCGGCATGGGGCGCGGTATCGCAATGACCATGCCGGTGTCGTCCTGAACGAGCTGGGCGGGAACAAGTCGGGTCATGTTGGCCAGCGGTGCCAGAGAGGCCCCCAGCCGTACAGGGCGAGGGCTTACCGAAAGTCCCTGGGCACGCAGCAGGGCAGGCACGACATGGCGACTGCAACAGGTAAGGGCCGAGACAGGATTGCCCGGTAAAGCAAAGACCGGCTTGCCTGCGGGCGAGATGCCAAACCAGAAAGGTTTGCCGGGGCGCTGGGCCACCTTGTGGAATATGGTGCGCACGCCCAGCGCAGCGAGGGCCTGCGGGACGAAATCGAACTGCCCCATCGATACGCCCCCGCTGATGACCAGAACATCCTGTTCCGCCAGAAGCGCGCCAAGCTGATCTGTCAGCGTTGCCAGATCATCGGGTAACACCGCAAAGCTCTGACGGGTAAAGCCCTTGCGGGCAAGCGAGGCGGCTATGGCATATTCATTCGAGCGGCGTATCTGCCAGTCTGCAACAGGCGCATCGGGGGCTACAAGCTCGTCGCCTGTCGAGATGATGGCGATTGAGGGAATCTGCGCGACGAGGGGATGGCTGACTCCATTGGCGGCCAGCACGGCCAGATCGGGCGGGGAAAGGCTGATGCCTGCGCGCAGCAGGACGTCGCCCGCGGCGCAATCCGCACCCCGACGATGGATATGCTGCCCAATTTGTGGATGAGATGAAGCGTGCAGGGTGATCAGGCCGTCCTCCACGCTGTAATGCTCACGCGGGATGATCGTGTCAGCGCCGGTCGGCAGGACAGATCCTGTCATGACGGCGATGCAGGGCACGACAAAAGATCCTGCGTCTGCTGGCGCAGGCTGAGGGGGCAGGGTGAGGGGAGCATGTCCGGCAGGCTGCGTTGCTGCCAGCCGGAAAATCCGGTCCTGTGCCTGCCAGCGCACGGCAATGCCATCGAGAATGACGCGATCATAAGGCGGGAGCGCACGCTCGGCCCGAACATCCTGGCGAAGCACGCGCCCGGTGCATTGAGCGAGGGGCACAGCCTCGACAGGAAACGGCACAAGCGTTTCACCAATCAGACGCTCGGCGGTCTCTATATCCAGCAGATCACCCATATATGCCCCCCAAGGAACCCTGACAGCCACGATATTTCAGATATGCCGAGTCCGGCATCAGGCCCTCAGATGGGGCGGAACCGGGCCAAAGGCAAATATATCCCCGCATGTGTTGTGTCTTTTGCGTAACAGAAGCAACGGTGTCGTGCACGATGAGACCTGAGTGGGCAACTTCGCGATGATCTGACGGGTTGTTGGCTTTTGGCCATCGTGATGCGCTGGATGGGCAAGTAATGTCTGATCTCTGGCGCGTAACGAAGGCGTAAGCCGGGGCGTGGCAGGATGTCGCAGAGCTGAGGAATTCAGGTATGGCGGCGGTGGAAAGGGCCCCAGACATTGTCTGAAACAGATGATTGAAGGCCCCGGAGACCTATGCTAGTCCATGACCGAACCGAACGGTCATTTTCAGCTCAGGCGATGAGAATTCGGGATTACAGAGCCAAAAACTGAGTTGCTGCGCGCAAGGGCGGGGCAACGCCGAGAGGATGCACATGGCGCAGGGCGACGAGCAGGATAATCGCGCATCGCAGGGTGATGACGATAAGAACAGCAAGCAGGACAAGAAAAACGGGGGCAAGAAACGCAGCCCCCTTTTGCGTATCATTCTGATTGCTGTTGTCGTTGTCGTGGTGATCGTCTGGATCGCCTACTGGCTGCTGACACGCAACCAGATCGAGACGGATGATGCCTATACGACAGGACGCAAGGTTTCGATTGCGCCTCATGTGAACGGCTATGTCACCCAGCTTCTGGTGAATGACAACCAGTTCGTCCATGCCGGGCAGCTTCTGGTCAAGATCGATGACCGCGACTACATCGCCTCATTGCACAAGGCTGAAGCCAGTATTGCACAGGCTCAGGCCAATTTTGCCGCTGCCACGCAGATGGTGATGGTCGCCAAGCAGAACTTCCCCGGTCGCCTGATTGCGGCCAAGGGCGCTCTTGCTTCGGCGCAGGCCCAACTTTTCAAGGCCGAGACGGATTATCGTCGCCAGCACAGCGTGTCCCGCGCTGCGACCACGCAGCAGGATATCGACTACTCGAAGGCCGCGCTCGACCAGGCTCACGCCGAGGTCATGCGCGCTGAAGGTGAATTGCAGCAGGCCACCCCGGTCAAGCCGAACATCGAGAACCAGGAAGCCACGATGAAGCAGCAGAACGCTGCCCTCAAGGCGGCCGAGGCTGATCTTGTTCAGGCACAGCTGAATTACGGCTGGACCGAAGTGCGCGCACCGCATGATGGCTGGATCTCGCAGCGTAATGTCGAGCAGGGCGATTTCGTCCAGACTGGCCAGAAGCTGTTCTCTGTGGTCGAGCCTGAAGTCTGGGTTGTTGCGAACTACAAGGAAACGCAGATTCAGAAGATGCGTCCCGGCCAGAAGGTCGAGATCGAGGTCGATGCCTATCCCAACCTGACCCTGCATGGCCATGTGGATTCCATCCAGCTCGGTGCGGGTGCCGCGTTCAGCGCCTTTCCGCCCGAGAACGCGACGGGCAACTTCGTGAAGATCGTCCAGCGCGTCCCGGTCAAGATCCTGATCGATAGCGGGCTCGACCCCAATGTGCCGCTGCCGCTTGGCGTCTCTGTCGTGCCGACGGTGACCGTCCAATGAGCGACGCGTCCAGCGAAAACAACCATGCCGACTGGAAGCCCAAAGCCAACCCCTGGTTGATTGCAGTGGTTGTGACGCTGGGCGCCTTCATGGAGGTGCTCGACACCACCATCATCAATGTGGCGCTCCCGCATATTTCGGGCGCGCTCGGCAGTTCCTATGACGATGCCACCTGGGCGCTCACCTCCTATCTGGTGGCAAACGGTATCGTGCTGACGATCTCGGCATGGTTCGGCAAGCTGCTGGGGCGCAAGCGCTACTTCCTGATCTGCATCGCCATGTTCACGGTGTCGTCGTTCCTTTGCGGATTATCGACAAGCCTGCCCATGCTGATCGTTTTCCGCCTGATGCAGGGTTTCTTCGGGGGTGGGCTTCAGCCAAACCAGCAATCCATCATTCTGGACACGTTCCCGCCTGAAAAGCGCGGTGCGGCTTTCGGTCTGACCGCCATTGCCACCATCGTCGCCCCCATTCTCGGCCCGCTGCTTGGTGGTTATCTGGTCGATAACTATTCCTGGCGCTGGATTTTCTACGTCAACGTGCCTTTCGGTATCCTGACCCTCATCGGCGTTTCGGCGCTTGTGGAGGACCCGCCATGGGAGAAGCAGAAGCGCGAAAAGGTCGATGTCATCGGCATCTGCCTGATCTCGCTCGGTCTCGGCTGCCTCGAAGTCATGGCCGATCGCGGTGAGGATGATGATTGGTTCGGCTCGAACTTCATCATCATCATGGCGGCGCTTGGCGTGGCCGGGGTGGTGGGTGCTGTGATCTGGCTGCTGCGCGCCAAGAACCCGCTGCTCAATCTTGCCATCTTCAAGGATCGCAATTTTGCTGTTGGGACGTTCCTGATGGCGATGGTGGGTGGTCTGCTTTACGCCTCCGCCATTATCGTGCCCCAGTTTGCCCAGCAGGTTCTGGGCTACACGGCCACGATCTCGGGTGAGGTGCTCGCACCGGGCGGGGCTGTGATCATCTGTCTTATCCCGATTGTGGGCAAGCTGATGGGCTTCGTTCAGGTGCGCAATCTGATCGCGTTCGGCTTTTTCCTGATGGGGCTGGCCATGTTCTATTCGGCGCAGCTCGTGCCGACCACGAGTTATGCCCATCTGGTGGAATATCGTATCTTCCAGACGTCGGCTCTGGCCTTCCTGTTCGTGCCCATTTCGACAATTGCCTATTCGACCCTGCCCAAGGAGCTGAACTCCGATGCTTCGGCCATGTTCAGCATGTCGCGTAACTATGTGGGCTCTCTGGCAATCTCGCTCGCCACGGCAGCGATTACAGAAACCAAGCAGGTACGTCAGAGCCTGATGGCGCATTGGTCGTCCGACTATAATGCCAACGGACAGGATTACCTCAACACAGTGCAGAAGGTGGCGACCGATGCCGGTCTGACCCAGTCGGCCGCGCATCAATATGCCGTACACAGCTATTATCAGAGTTTCATGCAGCAGGTGTCGATGGTGGCCTACAACCAGACCTTCATGGTGATTGGCATCATGGCGTTCTTTGTCGTGCCCTTCTGCTTCCTGTTGTCCCCGGTGGCCAAGAAAGGCCCGGCCGGAGGTGCCCATTGATGACCCGTTTCACGATTTCCCGGAGCCATGACTTGAAGACTGGCCGTTCCCCGCGTGCGCTCATGCTGTGCGGTGCTTCCCTCGCCATGGTCCTTTCGCTGCCGGGCTGCGTCGGGCCG
>NZ_AYXS01000034.1:165815-165960 GCF_000505765.1 Asaia sp. SF2.1
AAATACCAGAAGCCCGATCTGTGGTCGCCCACCCAGTATGACATGCATGCTCATGCCGGCCAGAAGGGGAGCCTGACCACGCCGGATGCGCCCGATGTCAACTGGTGGAAGATCTTCAACGATCCGACCTTGACCTCGCTCGAAA
>NZ_AYXS01000034.1:166019-169681 GCF_000505765.1 Asaia sp. SF2.1
CGCGATTGGCGACCCAGAACCTCGATATCCAGCGTGCCACGGCACAGCTGGCGCAGAGCCGTGCCCAGCTGCTGATGGCTGGTGCGGAGCGCTTTCCCGGGCTTTCTGCCAGCGGGTCCTACACACGCTCGCAGTACAGCACCAAATCGCTGCAGCGCATCCTTTCCGGTGTCGCCAAGGATAATGCGACGGCGCTGGGTCAACAGAATGCCACGCTTCTCGACCAGAGTGTGGGGTCTGCCACGATCCCTGTTCTGAACCAGTGGAAATATTCCATCGACGCCTCTTATGAGCTCGATATCTGGGGGCGCGTGGCGCGTCAGTATGAGGCCGCCAAGGCTGACCTGCAGGCAACCGATGAGGAGCGCCGCGGCGTCCTTATTGCCCAGCAGGCCGATATGGCGAATGACTACCTGACCCTGCGTGGGATGCAGGAACAGCTTCGTATCACCCAGGCCAATCGTGACACACAGGCCCAGACGCTCGCCCTTGCCAGGGAGCGTCAGAAAACCGGGCTCGTCACCGAACTGGACGTGACCAGCGCGGAGAGCCAGCTTGACTCCACCACGGCCCAGATCGCGCAGATCGAGCAGCGTATTGCGCTGCAGATCAACGCCATCAGCCTGCTTCTGGGGTCGCCGCCCGGTACGCTGAACGATGAACTGACCCGTACGGCGGGCATACCGGTTGTGCCGCCGCGCGTGCCGGTCGGTGTGCCAGCCGAGCTGGCCCAGCGTCGTCCCGATATCCGTCAGGCCGAGGCTCAGCTTCATGCGGCTGTGGCCAATGTGGCCGAGGCGGAAGCCGAGTTCTATCCGAAGATCACCATCAGCGCCGATTTCGGTCTGCAATCGCTTTCGTTCCGCGATCTCGGTTTCTGGAACGCGCGCGCCTGGAATCTCGGTCCGTCCATTTCACTGCCGATCTTTCAGGGTGGGCGTCTGCGTGGGCAGTTGATGCTCAATCGTTATGCCCAGAAGGCGGCGGCCATTACCTATCGGCAGACGGTGCTGGGCGCCTGGCGTGATGTGGATAACGCGCTCGTGGCCTATCGCGACGAGCAACGCCGGCGCGACGGGTTACAGGCAGCGGTCGGGGCGGGCCAACGCGCGCTCAAGCTGTCGCAGGAGCAGTATCGCAGCGGTTTGACAACCTACCTCAACGTGCTTTCGGCGCAGCGCGACCTGCTCTCGGCGCAATTGCAACTGGCTGACAGCACGACCACCATCGCAAGCAATCTGGCGCGTCTTTACAATGCGTTGGGCGGTGGCTGGGAAGTGCAGTTCCCGCAAGACAAGCCCGAAGACGCCACGATCCGGCAATTGGGCGAAGACAGTCCCCGTCATGGCTGATCACGTTATTGTTTGAACTTAAGAAAATAATTAGGTGATCTATTAGGGCTCTGTAAGCTTTTTCATCCTGCTCATTGAGAAGGATGGAGAAGTACCATGACGAGCCCTGCTGACCAGCTTCAGAATGTTCTCGGGCAAACTTCCGCCTCTCGACCCTGCAAGCTGGTCATTTTCGGAGCCGGGGGCGATCTGACGCGCCGCCTGCTTCTCACGTCGCTCTACGATCTGGCTGTGGCAAACGCCCTTCCAGCCGGATTTCAGATCATCGCGATTGATCGCGACGAGCAAAAGGCCCAGGACTGGGCCGACCGTCATTTCGCTCTGGCAGAGCAGGATGCAAAAGATCCCTCTGCCGAGTTCTCATGCCCTCATCTAGATCGTGGGGCGTGGGACAGGGTGACCCACAATGCACAATATATAGCGGGCGACTTCACCCGGCCCGAACTTTTCACCACCCTGTCTGAAACCCTCGGTGGGGACAGCGCCATTTTTTATTGCGCGGTCGCGGCCCGTTTCTTCGCGCCGATTGCAACCGCTCTGGGTGAGGCGGGGCTTCTTGCGGAGAAGGCGGGGTTCAGGCGTATCGTGATCGAGAAGCCTTTCGGCCACGATCTGGCATCGGCCAGGGCACTCGATGAGACCCTGCGTCGGCAGGCCCATGAAAGCCAGATCTATCGCATCGATCATTTCATGGGCAAGGAAGCCAATCAGGGTATCCTTGTCGCGCGCTTCTCCAACGTCCTGTTCGAGCCCCTATGGCGTCGCGAATATATCGATCATGTGCAGATCACGGCTGCCGAGACGATTGGCGTTGAAAGCCGGGGCGCTTTCTATGAGCACACAGGTGCTCTGCGCGACATGGTGCCCAACCATCTGTTCGTCCTGCTCAGCCTCATTGCAATGGAGCCACCATCCTCTCTGGCCGCTGAGGCCATACGACAGGAAAAAACGCGATTGCTGGAAGCCATACGCCCGGTGCGCGCGCAGGATTACGTGGCGGGCCAGTACGGGGCAGGTGAGATTGCCGGATCACCCGTCGCGGCCTATCGCAGCGAACCGGGTGTTGCGACCGATAGCCAGACAGAAACCTACGTCGCCATGCGACTGGATATCGATAACTGGCGCTGGGGTGGGGTACCGTTTTATCTGCGCACAGGCAAACGCATGAAGGCCCGGCGTACCGAGATCAACATTGTCTTTAAAAAGCCGCCTTATGCGCTTTTCAATCAGGACATGAACGACCCGCGCACAGGCAATGTCATCCGCTTTCTTCTCGATCCTGTCCGGGGCGTTTCCATAGGGTTTGATGCCAAGCAGCCCGGACTGGAAGAGGTGATTGCCCCCGTGACCAGCAGTTTTCTCTACGACTCGTTTTTCCCGAAGGCGCCGAATGTCGGCTACGAGGCGCTGCTGCATGACTGCATGGCGGGCAACCAGATGCTTTTCCAGAGCGCGGGCACCATTGAGGCCGCCTGGGCGGCGATTGATGATGTCGCAACCACTCCCGTCACGCCTTGCCTCTATGAAGCGGGGTCACAGGGACCTGCCGAGGCGGATGCCCTGCTTGCCCGCGATAAGCGACAGTGGCTTCCGGTGGCCTGATTGACGTCGGGCCTCTTCTCCTCGCGTGGTCATTGTTCTGGCCGGCCAGATGCTATTGGTCGGCTTTGCGGGGGCGGGGGTCATCCCTGGTCGGGATGGCGCCTTGTTCATATTCCTGTTTCACATAGGGGTTCACCAGCCTCGGGTCGAAAGAACTGCGAATGAGTATGGCAATTGAGAATCATGCCGTGATTGGCGATCTGCGCACGACAGCGCTTGTCGCGCTGAACGGATCGATCGATTTCATGTGCTGGCCGCGTTTTGACAGCCCGAGCGTCTTTGCCTCCCTGCTTGAGCCCAGCGCCGGGTTCTTCGAACTCGCGCCCGTTCTCGAAGGCGGGCGTTTCCGGCAGTTCTATGTGCCCGATACGAATGTCCTGCTGACACGCGTTCTGTCACCGGAGGGCGTGAGTGAAATCTCCGACTTCATGACGCTGGCCCCTGATTATCCTGAGCAGCGGGTGATAAGGCGTGTGAAAGCTGTTCGCGGTACGCTTCGCTTCAGGCTGCATTGCGCCCCCCGGTTCGACTATGCCCGTGTTGGCCACAAGGCCCGTGCCTTGAGTGACCGGGTAATCCTGTTCGAGCCTGAGCGACCCGACCTACCGAGCCTGCGTATCAGCTCGACCATACCCATGACGATCATCGGTGATGATGCCTGCGCCGAATTCGTGCTCGAACTGAATGAGACGGCCATTTTCATGCTCG
>NZ_AYXS01000034.1:169774-176579 GCF_000505765.1 Asaia sp. SF2.1
AACGGCCAATTACTGGACCGACTGGGTGGCGCGCGCCAAGTATCACGGGCGCTGGCATGATCACATCACGCGCTCGACCCTCGCTCTCAAGCTGCTGACCGCAGCCGAATACGGGTCAATGGTTGCGGCGGCGACCTTCGGCCTGCCTGAAGATCCGGGCGGGGTGCGTAACTGGGATTACCGTTATTGCTGGATCCGTGATTCGTCCTTCATGGTCTATGCCTTCATGAAAACGGGCCATACGGAGGAGGCCACCGCCTTCATCCGCTGGCTGCATGAGCGCCGACTGGACGCCCAGCCGGGTGAGGCGCGGTTGAAGGTCATGTATGCGATCGATGGCAAGGCCTTCGTGCCTGAAACCGACCTGACGCATTTCCGCGGATTCAGGGACTCGCGTCCCGTGCGTATCGGCAATGGGGCGGAGGATCAGCTGCAACTCGATATCATCGGTGAGATGATGGACGCCGTGTATCACGCCGATCGCCACTGCGAACGGATCAGCTGGAAGGCCTGGGAGTCAATCGCCGAGGGTATTGACTGGCTTTGCACTGCCTGGAACCAGCCCGATGAGAGTATATGGGAGGTCCGTGGCGGCAAGAAGCACTTCCTGTTCTCGCGTATCATGTGCTGGGTGGCCCTCGATCGTGCCATCAGGATGTCGGAAGAGCGTGGTTTGCCAGCCCGTATCGCTGTATGGGTGCGTGAGCGGAACGCCATTTACATGGATGTGCAGAATAATTTCTGGATCGATGATCTTCAGTATTACGCGCAGTACAAGGGCGGTACTGCAATCGATGCCTCCTGTCTGCTCATGCCGCTCATGGGTTTCATCGGTGATCATGATCCACGATGGATGGCAACGCTGAAGGCCGTGGGCGAGCAGTTGCTCGATGACAGCCACGTTTTTCGTTACCATGTGGCCGAAGGTGATAACGAGGATGGGCTGGAAGGCCGGGAGGGAACTTTTACGATGTGCTCGTTCTGGTACATCGAATGTCTCGCCCGTTCCGGAGACCTGCTGATGGCCCGGTTCCTGTTTGACAAGACCCTTTCATACGCCAACCACGTCGGGCTTTTTTCGGAGGAAATCGGGCCGGCTGGCGAGCATCTGGGCAATTTTCCTCAGGCTTTCACGCATCTGGCGCTCATCAGGGCAGGACAATATCTCGACCAGGCCCTGTCACGGCAGGCAGTGGGAAGTTAAGAATAAGTATCAACAAGTCATCGCGGCAGGACCGCGATGACGGGCAAGGAGTTGATAATCAATATCAATAAAAACTGGACTGTTTAAATACTAATAATCACGGGTTCGTGTGCTCCCCTTCAGGTGATAGGCAGGGACTTGATGTGATGCTAGGCAATGGCGCAGAAAAAAACCTCACGACCACTGGCTTTTTAGTTCCAGACCGGTGTTACACGCCGTGATGGCACACAGGCCTTTGGTCCCGTCGGGAATAGGTGGTTGCGCCAGTGTCTCAGTTTCTCGCAGATCATGCTTTAGCGATCTACGTGGCCTTTACGGTCATTTTCCTTTGCATCGTGGTGGCGCTGTCAGCTGCTCTCGGCCCTCGTCGTGTTGGTGCGGCGCGCGGTCGCTCCATGAGCCTTCCTTATGAATCGGGCATTCTCTCCACCGGCTCGGCGCGTATCCGCCTGCCGGTGCAGTATTACCTGCTCGCCGTCTTCTTCGTTATTTTCGACGTGGAAGGCGTGTTCATCTACTCATGGGCTCCCGTGGTGGTCGAGGCTGGTTGGGCTGCCTTCATCTCGGTTGTGACCTTTGTCGTCTTTCTGACGCTCGCCCTGGTCTATCTCTGGCGCAGTGGTGCCCTTGAATGGGGCCCCAAGCACCGCCGCATGCCGGTCAAGGTGCCGCCCAATTCCCCTGTTGAACTTGTCAAAATCCCCGAGCGCGAGGTCGTATAACGATGACTTGGACTCTTACCTCCGCCGTCGGCGAGCCCCGTCTGCAATCCCCTGAGGAACTCCTGGCGCACGAGGACGTGCGCCGTAATCTTGTTGTGGGCAAGCTTCAGGATTTCATTTCCTGGGGGCAGAAGAACTCGGTCTGGCCGTTCAATTTCGGCCTGTCCTGTTGCTACGTGGAAATGGCGACGGCTTTCACGAGCCGTTACGACATTGCGCGCTTCGGTTCCGAAGTGCTGCGCGCCACCCCGCGTGAAGCCGACCTGATCGTGATTGCGGGCACTGTGTTCCGCAAGATGGCCCCCATCGTGAAGTATCTGTACGACCAGATGCTTGAGCCGCGCTGGGTCATCTCTATGGGCTCCTGTGCCAATTCAGGCGGCATGTATGACATTTACAGCGTCGTGCAGGGTGTCGACAGCTTCCTTCCTGTCGATGTGTATGTGCCGGGCTGTCCGCCGCGCCCCGATGCCCTGCTTGAGGGGCTGATGCTGCTGCAGGACTCCATCGGCAAGCAGCGCCGTCCGCTCAGCTGGATGGTGGGCGATCAGGGTGTGACCAAGGTGACGCCTGCCAGCATGCGCGACCTCAAGCGTGAAGAGCGCATGGCGGTCACCAAGCTGCGTACGCCCGACACGATCTGAGGAGCCTGCAGCTATGAGCGAAGTTTTCGACAACAGCCGCGCAGCAGGCATGGGCACGGGCAGCATGGGGGCCTCGGTCGCCGCTTTCCCGCCGCACATGATCATGATGGAAGAAGCCACGCGTGATGGCGTGCCGACTTTCTGGGTCTCGCGTGGCCAGATCCGTGCCGTGCTTCAGGCGGTCAAGGCCGGTGGCGCGCTGCGCATGCTGCTCGACCTGACCTGTGTGGACGAGCGCCAGCGTATCCATCGTGACAATCTGCCGGCATCCGACTTCACGGTCATCTACCACATCCAGTCCTTCGACGGGCCGATCGATGAAGTGCGCTTCAAGGTCCCGCTTGCAGTCGATGATGCCAATATCGCGTCCATCACCGATATCTGGCCGAATTCGAACTGGCTCGAACGTGAGGCGTGGGATCTTTTCGGTGTCGTGTTCGAGGGGCATCCGCATCTCTCGCGCATCCTGACACCGCCGACCTGGGTCGGGCACCCCCTGCGCAAGGACCATTACGCCCGCGCGACCGAGCGTCCGCCCTACACGCTCTCGGAAGACCAGGTTTTCGACGAGCAGGAAGCGCTGAAGTTCGACCCCGAATCCTGGGGCATGAAGCGTCATTCCGACAATAGCGACTTCATGTTCCTCAACCTTGGCCCGAACCATCCTTCGGTGCATGGCGTGTTCCGCGTCGTGCTGCAGCTTGAGGGTGAGTTCATTGTCGATGCGGTACCCGATATCGGGTTCCATCATCGCGGTGCCGAGAAAATGGCCGAGCGCCAGACCTGGCACAGCTACATCCCCTATACCGACCGTATCGACTATGTCGGCGGGGTGATGAACAACTTCCCCTATGTGATGGGTGTCGAGAAGCTGGCAGGCATCACCGTACCGCCGCGCGCTCAGCTCATTCGCATCATGCTGGCCGAGTTCTTCCGTATCTCCAGCCATCTCGTGTTCTACGGAACCATGGTGCAGGATCTGGGTCAGCTCTCGCCGGTCTTCTACATCTTCACCGATCGCGAGCGCGTTTTCGAGATCATCGAAAAGATCTGCGGCTTCCGCATGCATCCGGCCTTCTTCCGCATCGGCGGCGTGGCGATGGATCTGCCGCAGGGCTGGGATGGCGAGGTTCGCGCCTTCCTCGATTATCTGCCCAAGCGTCTGGACGAGTACAACGAACTCGTCATGAAGAATCCAATCTTCAAGGCCCGTACGAAGGGCGTAGGCGTCTACACGACCGAAGAGGCCGTGGATTGGGGTGTGACAGGGCCGGGGCTGCGCGCCACGGGTCTGGAATGGGATTACCGTCGCAAGGCGCCCTATTCGGGCTATGACCAGATCGACTTCGATATCCCGACCGCCGTCAATGGCGATTGCTATGACCGCGCTGCGGTGCATATTGAAGAGATCCGCCAGAGCCTGCGCATCATCCGCTACTGCCTCGATAACATGCCGGGCGGGGCCTACAAGGCCGAGCACCCGCTGGCCATGCCGCCGCCGAAGCCGCGCACGATGCATGACATCGAAACGCTCATCCATCACTTCGTGGGCGTCAGCTGGGGGCCGGTCATTCCGCAGGGCGAAGTGCGCTCCTGCATCGAGGCGACCAAGGGCCTGAACCAGTATTACCTTGTGAGCGATGGCGGCACGATGTCCTACCGGACGCGTATCCGCACACCGTCGTTCATTCATCTGCAACAGCTTCCGATGCTGTCACGCGGCACCATGATTGCCGATCTGATTGCCATCATCGGAAGCATCGATTTTGTGATGGCCGATGTCGACCGCTGAACTTACGGCGCAGGACGCCGAACTCCCCAAGGATCTAGTCGATACCTTCATCGACATGGCGGCCCATGAGCATCACCCGCGCGGCGCCGCCATTGAGGCGCTGCGTCTGGTGCAGGAACGCTTCGGCTGGATCAATGACGCGCATCTTGCCCATACGGCACGGATCCTGGGCATGTCCCAGGCCGATCTGGACGGGATTGCCACCTATTTCAACCTGCTGTTCCGCAAGCCGGTCGGCAAGAACGTGGTCATGCTCTGTGACTCCGTGTCCTGCTACATCATGGGTGCGGAGCAGACACGCGAGCGCCTTTGCAAGAAGCTGGGCGTGAAAATGGGCGAGACGACGCCGGATGGTGAATTCACCGTTCTGCCCATCGTCTGCCTTGGTCACTGCGACCATGCGCCGGCCATGCTGGTCGGCAAGGACCTGTTCGGTCCTGTCCGTCCGGAAGATATCGACGGGATCATCGACGACATTCGGGCGAGGAAGAAGTGATGACTGGTCTCAACCCCGAAAAGCAGCCGCTATTGGCGCTCGTCAATCGCGAGACGCCGCTCGATCCGGCTGGCTATGACAAAAAGGGCGGCTGGCGCGGTCTGCGCCGCGCCCTTGGCATGAGCCCTGCGGAGATCATCACCGAGGTGACGGACTCCAAGCTGCGCGGACGCGGCGGCGCCGGGTTCAGCACCGGCATGAAATGGAGCTTCGTTCCCAAGGAATCCTCCAAGGACCGCCTAAAATACATCGTCGCCAATGGTGACGAGATGGAGCCGGGCACCTTCAAGGATCGTATCCTTGTCGAGGGCAACCCGCTCCAGCTTATCGAAGGCATGATCATATCGGCCTATGCCATCCAGGCACGGCACGGCATCATCTTCCTGCGCGGTGAATACCATCTGGGTCTGGAGCGCCTGCAGCAGGCGGTCATCCAGGCGCGTGAGGCCGGCTTCCTTGGCGAGAACATTCTCGGCTCTGGTTTCGATTTCGATCTTCACGTCCATCCCTCCGCCGGTCGCTATATCTGCGGTGAGGAAACGGCCCTGATCACGGCACTGGAAGGCCGCCGCGCCAACCCGCGCGCCAAGCCGCCTTTCCCGCAGATCGGTGGTCTGTGGGGCGCGCCGACGGTCGTGAACAACATCGAGACCTTCAGCAACATCCCGCATATTCTTGCCAATGGCACGGAATGGTATCTGGGGCTGAGCGCCTGCGTCGATGGTGGCACCAAGCTTTACGGTGTCAGCGGTCGCGCCAAGCGTCCGGGCGTGTTCGAGCTACCTCTGGGCACGTCGCTTGGCGTTATCCTGAACGAATGTGCCGGTGGCATGCAGGACGGCTACAAGCTGCGCGCCTTCCTGCCCGGTGGTGCCTCGACCGCGTTCCTCGGGGCCGAGCACGCTGACATCATCATGGACTATCCGACGCCGGAAAAGGCAGGCAGCCGCCTTGGTACGGGTCTGGCCATCCTGCTCGATGACAAGACCAGCCCGATCGGGATGATCCGCAATCTTGAGCATTTCTTTGCACAGGAATCTTGTGGCTGGTGCACGCCCTGTCGTGACGGCCTGCCCTGGGTCGAGCGTCTTCTGATTGCCATTGAGGAAGGGCGCGGCACGCCGGAGGATATCGATCGCCTCCATGACGCGGCCCGCCTGATCGGCCCGATGGGGCGCACCTTCTGCGCCCACGCGCCGGGTGCGATTGCGCCTCTGGCCAGCGGCCTGAAGATGTTTGCCGAGGATTTCCAGCGAATGGTTAGCAAGCCCACCTCCGGCACCGCAGAGAGCGGCGCCGCAGGACAGGCGGCGTAGGAGGAACGGCCCGATGGCAAAAATCGTAATCGACGGCCGCGAGGTTGAAGCACGTTCAGACGTGAACCTTCTGCAGGCCTGTCTCGAGGCAGGGGAAGACCTGCCCTATTTCTGCTGGCACCCGGAACTCGGGTCTGTCGGTGCATGCCGCCAGTGCGCCGTCAAGCAATATGCCAATGCCGACGACACACGCGGTCGTATCGTCATGGCCTGCATGACGCCAGTGACTGAAGGCGCGATCATCTCGGTTGAAGACCCCGAAGCCAAGGAATTCCGCGGCGAAGTGGTCGAGTGGCTGATGACGAACCACCCGCATGACTGCCCGGTCTGTGAAGAAGGTGGCGAATGTCACCTTCAGGACATGACCGTGATGACCGGTCATCGCGAGCGTCGCTATCGCTTCGACAAGCGCACCCACAACAATCAGGAACTCGGTCCTTTCGTGAAGCACGAAATGAACCGCTGCATCGCCTGCTATCGCTGTGTGCGCTTCTATCGCGATTATGCGGGCGGCCAGGATCTGGGCGTGTTTGCCTCGCATAACAACGTCTATTTCGGCCGTCATGAGAGCGGCACGTTGGAGAGCCCCTTCTCCGGTAACCTCATTGAGGTCTGCCCGACTGGCGTGTTC
>NZ_AYXS01000034.1:176668-176933 GCF_000505765.1 Asaia sp. SF2.1
GCTCAAATTGCGCAACGGGCTGCAACACCATCATCAATGAGCGCGCCGGCAAGGTTCGCCGCACGCTCAACCGCTATAATGATGAGGTAAACCGCTACTTCCTGTGCGATCGCGGTCGCTTTGGTCATGGCTGGGTCAATGCCCCCACACGCCTGCGTTCAGCAGGTTACGTGATCAATGGCGACATGACGCCGGTGCCGGCCCAGGCCGCACTGGATCATTTCGGCAAGATCGCGGCTTCGGGCAAGCTGGTGGGCATCGGCTC
>NZ_AYXS01000034.1:177025-187088 GCF_000505765.1 Asaia sp. SF2.1
ACCGGCATGGCCGAGCCGCAGCATGGCCTGGTCAAGCTGGCGGTGTCGCTGCTGGCCGCTGGCCCGGCGCGCATCGCCACCATGCATGAGATGGAAACCGCTGACGGCGCACTGATCCTGGGTGAGGATGTCTCGGCTACCTCGCCGCGCATGAGCCTAGCACTCCGCCAGATCAAGCGTACAGCCTTCAACAAGGCTGCCGATCAGGCCCGTGTCCCTCACTGGATGGACGCCTCGGTGCGTACGCTGGGTCAGGACACGATCTCGCCGCTCTTCGTGGTGTCGCCCACCGTGACCGATCTGGACGGTTTCGCGCAGGACGCCATCCGCGCCATGCCGGAAGATGCCGCGCGTCTCGGCTTCGCCATCGCGCATCGCATCGACGCTTCGGCTCCCGATGTGGCTGGTCTCACCGAAGCCGAGGCGGCTTCCGCTTCGCTCATTGCTGAAGCCCTGCTGGCTGCCGAGAAGCCCCTGCTGGTTTCGGGCCTGCAATACGCTTCGGCTGCCCTGCTTCAGGCAACGGCCAACATTGCCTCTGCTCTGGCTGCCAAGGGCAAGACGCCGCTCATCAGCTTCGTCCTGCCGGAAGCCAACTCGATGGGCCTCGCGCTGATGGACGGGCTCTCGCTCGACGAGATCGCCGCTCGCGCCGCCGATGCCACGCTGATCGTTCTCGAAAACGATCTGAGCCGCCGCCTCGATGGTGCGCAGTTCGAGGCGCTGGTGGGGAGCGCGGCCAACCTCGTGGTGCTTGATCATTCGGTCACCCCGACGGCCATTCGCTCTCAGGTCACCTTCCCCTCGGCAGCCTATTCCGAGACAGACGGCACGCTGGTCAGTGCCGAGGGCCGCGCCCAGCGCTTCTTCCAGGTGGTCTATCCCGACGCCCCGCTTCAGGCGGGCTGGCGCTGGATTGCCGATATGGCGCAAGCCGCTGGCCTCAGCCATGTGCAGCCCTGGGGCAAGCTGGACGATCTGATCGCCGAGATTGCCACGACGATGCCGGTTTTCGCCCGTATCCCCGAGGCAGCACCGGGTTCGGACTACGAACTCGAAGGCACGCCGCTGCGCAGCCAGACGCATCGCGTCAGCGGACGCACGGCCATTCGCGCCAATATCAGCGTGCGCGACATTCCGCCGCCGAGCTCGCCCGACACCCCGCTGCATTCCACAATGGAAGGCTCCTACAGCACCGACATGCCCGGAACGCTCGTGCCGTTCTATCAGGTGCCCGGCTGGAACTCCGAGCAGTCGCTGAACCGCTTCCAGCAGGAAATTGGCGGCAAGATGCGCGGTGGTGATTGCGGCGTGCGTCTGGTGGAAGGGGTGGCCAATGCGGCAGGCTCCTATGCCATGGACGTGCCGTCGGCTTTCGCTCCGCGTGCCGGTCAGTTCATGCTTTTGCCGGAAGCCCGTGTATTCGGCACGGATGAAATGAGCATGATGGCCCAGCCGATTGCTGAGCGCGCCGCCCCCGCAGTGGTGCGTATCGGCGGTACCGTGGCCACGGGTGCTCAGGTTCGTCTGTCGCTGAATGGCGAAGTGTTCACGGTCGATGCCGTCTCTGACTCTTCTCTTCCCGAAGGTGTCGCCACATGCCCGCCGCATATGGTGTCCCGCTCCTGGTCGGCACCGGGCTGGGTTTCTCTTGAAATCATGGCGCCTGCCGAGCGTATTGGAACGGAGAGCGCGGTATGATGCCCATCGTGTGGCCAATTCTTGTGATCGTCGTGACCGTCTTTGGCGTTCTCGGCGTCGCAGCGGTCTCGACCATGCTGGAGCGCCGCCTGCTTGGCGTGTTCCAGGATCGCCCCGGCCCTAACCGCGTCGGCCCGTTCGGCCTGTTTCAGGTCATCGCCGATGCGATGAAGATGCTGTTCAAGCAGGACTGGATTCCGCCTTTTGCGGACAAGCCGGTCTTTCTTGTTGCGCCGATCATCGGCTTTCTGGCCGTTCTGCTCTGCTTCGGCGTCGTGCCCATCACCCCCATCTGGGGTGTGGCGGGCGAGCTGAATGTCGGCCTGCTCTTCATTTTCGGCATGCTGGGCCTTGGCGTCTATTCGGTGGTTCTCGCCGGGTGGTCGTCCAACAACAAATACGCCCTGCTTGGTGGCATGCGTGCCGCCGCCCAGATGATTTCCTATGAAGTGTTCATGGGCCTGTCGGTCATGGGCGTTGTCATGGCGGCCGGTTCGTTCAGCATTCGCGACATCGTGGAAGCCCAGACCCATTGCTGGTTCATCATCCCGCAATGCCTGGGTGCCGTGATCTTCCTGCTTGCCGGTATTGCTGAAACGCATCGTCTGCCTTTCGACTTCCCGGAAGGCGAAAACGAAATCGGTGCCGGCTTCCATACCGAGTATTCGGGCATGAAATTCGGCATGTTCTACCTTGCCGAATATGCCGGTGTCGCGCTCAGCTCGGCCTTGATCACCACGCTTTACCTCGGTGGCTGGCATGGCCCGTTCCTGCCGCCCTTCCTGTGGTTTGCGATCAAGGTTTTCCTGCTGATCTGCTTCTACATCCTGCTGCGCGCAGCACTGCCCCGTCCTCGTTACGACCAGCTGATGTCCTTCGGCTGGAAGGTGCTGCTGCCGCTGTCTCTTCTTAACATTCTGGTCACCGGCGCGGTCGTTCTGCTGCGCGCGGGCGTCTGAGAGGGGGCGCGCCATGCTTGGTATTCTCCGCACCATATGGATGACGTTCCTGCACATGTTTCATCGCAATGAAACGGTGCAGTATCCGGACGTCAAACCGTACCTGTCCCCCCGCTATCGCGGTCGTATCGTCCTTACCCGCGATCCGAGCGGCGAAGAGCGCTGCGTGGCCTGTAATCTGTGCGCCGCGGCCTGCCCGGTAGATTGCATCAGCCTGCAGAAAGGCGAGAAGGAAGGGCGCTGGTATCCGGAATTCTTCCAGATCAATTTCTCACGCTGCATCTTCTGCGGTTTCTGTGAGGAAGCCTGCCCGACCTACGCCATTCAGCTTACGCCCGATTTCGAGATGAGCGAATATGTGCGCCAGAACCTGGTTTACGAGAAGGAAGACCTCCTGATCAGCGGACCCGGCAAGGTACATGATTACAGCTTCTATAATGTGTCGGGGCTCAAGATCCCGGGCAAGAACAAAGGTGAAGCCGAAAATGAAGCCAAGCCTATCGACATTCACGCACTGATGCCCTGATCATGAATATCATGCTTGAACTCTATGGGCTGATCGCCATCGGCGCGACCGCGTTGGCGATTACCCGCACCATCCCCGTTCACGGCCTGCTTTACCTTGTCGTGTCGCTTCTGGCGCTTGCCTGCATGTTTGAAGAGCTGGGCGCGCCTTTTGCCGCCATGCTCGAAATCATCGTCTATGCCGGCGCGATCATGGTCCTGTTCGTGTTTGTGGTCATGATGATCAATCTGGGCCAGCCCGACCAGCTTCGTGAAAAAGGCTGGTTTGCCGGTGGCGCCTGGATTGGCCCCAGCGTGATTTCGCTGCTGCTGATGGGTCTGCTGGTCTATGGCGTGAGCCACAACACCATGGCGGTGGGCACCGTTGGCGCGCCTATCGGCCCCAAGGCGGTCGGTCTGACGCTTTACGGCCCCTATATCCTGACCGTCGAGCTCTCCTCGTTCCTGCTTCTGGCAGGGCTTGTGAGCGCCTATCACATCGGCCGCCGGATCGGAGGGAAATCCTGATATGACTGCTGCCGATCCCAATGGCGCGCTCATTGTCGCCGTCATACTCTTTTCACTCGGAGCGTTGGGCGTCCTTGTACGCCGCAACCTGCTCTTCATGCTGATGTCGACCGAAATCATGCTCAATGCCGCTTGCCTCGCGTTCATCGCGGCGGGCAATCGCTGGCATATGGCGGATGGTCAGGTCATGTTCATCATGGTGGTCGCCTTCGCTGCTGCGGAATCCGCAGTTGGCCTGGCCATCATCCTGCGCATGCATGCAGCCGGACGCTCCACGCTAGATGCCGATACCGGCAATAGACTGGGGGGTTAGTCTCGTGGCCATGCTGCTTCCGCTTGTTATTTTCTGCCCCCTGGCGGTCTCCATCATCCTGATGCTGACCGGGGGCAAGCTTCCCGCACGGGCAACGACGCTTCTCGTCGGTGCCGGTATGGGGCTTTGCGCGCTTTTCGCCGTCATTTCGGCCTATAGCTTCCTTTCCGGCCCGGACTCGCTCGGTTCGCTGCACGTCGTGCTGTGGAACTGGATGAATGTCGGCTCCTTCAACGCCCAGATCGCGCTTACGCTCGACCGGCTCTCACTGGTCATGATGCTGGTGGTGTCCTGCGTCGGCTTCCTCATTCTCGTCTATGCCTGTGCCTACATGTATGACGACGAGGACATCGCGCGTTTCTTCACCTACATGACCCTGTTCGTTGCCTCCATGCTTCTGCTGGTGCTGGCATCGGATCTGCTGGGCGTGTTCATCGGGTGGGAAGGTGTGGGCCTTTGCTCCTATCTGCTCATCGGCTTCTGGTATGGCGAACAGGCCAATGCCATCGCCGCGCGAAAAGCCTTTGTGGTTACGCGTGTGGGCGATGCGCTGTTCCTGCTGGGTATGCTGCTGATGGCAACAGCCGTCGGTTCGCTGGACATCCCGACGCTTCTGGCCGTCGGCCCCCATGCCGCACCGCGCACGCTGACACTGGGCATGTTCCTGCTGCTGGGTGGTGCGATGGCCAAATCGGCCCAGGTGCCGCTCCAGACCTGGTTGCCTGATGCCATGGCCGGCCCGACGCCAGTCTCGGCGCTCATCCATGCCGCGACCATGGTCACGGCGGGTGTCTATCTTCTGGCGCGTCTGCATGGTCTGTTCGTTCTCACGCCGCTGGCGATGTTCGCCTGCGCCATTGTGGGTTTCGTGACCATTCTGCTCGCTGCGGGCAGCGCTCTGGTCCAGACCGACATCAAGCGCATCCTCGCCTATTCCACCATGAGCCAGCTTGGCTACATGTACCTCGCGCTCGGTTGCGGCGCCTGGCATGCTGCCATGTTCCATCTCGTCACGCATGCCTTCTTCAAGGCTCTGCTCTTCATGGCGGCGGGTTCGATCATCCTGCGCGTCCATCATGAGCAGGACATCTTCAAGATGGGTGGTCTGCGCAAGGACATGCCCTGGGTGTTTGCGGCATTCCTTATTGGTTCGGCTGCGCTGGCGGGTCTGCCGCTGATCACCGCCGGTTACTTCTCGAAAGAGCTCATTCTGGGCAGCGCCTATGATTTGAGCCCGATCTTCTGGGCCGGTGCGCTGTTTGGTGCCTTCCTGACCTCCATCTATATCTTCCGCTGCGTGTTCATCGTGTTCTGGGGCGGTCATCGCACCCATGCACATGGCAAGTCGGGCATCGCCATGGCCCTGCCCATGGGGATCCTGTCCGTGCTCGCCATTGCGGGTGGCTGGATGGAAATGCCGGATGCCATCGCACACGTGCATATCTTCTCCAATCTTCTTTCCCCCGTGCTCGGTGCCCTGCCTGAAGAGCACAATACCAGCCTGCTCATTCTCGGCTCTCTCGTGCCGATTGCCGGCGTGACCATCGCCTGGACGCTGTGGCGCCCGAAAGGCGAAGCACCGGTTGCTGCCGAAAGCCCTGCCATTTCGACGCTGCGCGCCGACTGGGGTTTCGACACGCTGTATGACCGGGTTTTCGTACGGCCGTTCATGGTGCTTGCCCATCTGAACCGTCGTGATTTCATCGATCGTTTCTATGATCTGGTTGCAGCCCTGACCCAGGGCGGTGGATACGCTGTTGCGAAGCTGCAGAGCGGCCAGGTGCGTCGCTATGCCGGCTGGATCGCAGCAGGAACGGTTGCAGCTCTTTGTCTGGCGGTATGATGATGTTGGCACTTCCCGCTCTTGTTCTGATCCCCTTCATCGGGGGTCTTGCAGCCTGGCTTGTCGGGCTGCGCGGCGCCTCGCGCGCGGCATCGGTTTCCTCACTCATCACGCTTGTGCTGATGGTGATCCTGCTCGCGCAGGTCACACTCAGCGCGTTGTCAGGCGGTGCCAGCGCCGGGGGATGGCTTGGCCATTTCTCCATGGCCTGGGTGCCGATGCTGGGCATCAATGTCCGGCTCGACATTGACGGTCTGAGCCTCGTCATGCTGTGGCTCAACGCGCTGATCTCCCTGCCTTGCGCGCTGCTCAGCGCACGCAACGTGGCAGATCGCGCAGGCCTGTTTCACTTCCTGCTGCTGGCGACGGTGGCCGGGATCAACGGCGTCTTCATGGCGACCGACCTGTTCCTGTTCTTCTTCTTCTGGGAGCTGATGCTCCTGCCGCTCTTCGGGGTTATCCTGATTTGGGGTGATGCAGGGCGCCAGCGCGCTGCGCTGAAATTCTTCCTGTTCACGCAGGGAAGTGGCCTGCTGATGCTGCTGGCCATCCTCGGGCTCGTAATCGTCAACGCCCAGCGCACGGGCGTCATTACGTTCGACTACTTTGCCCTGTCACAGACGGCGCTCATTGCGCCTATCGCCCCGGTGCTGATGCTCGGCTTCTTCATCGCTTTTGCGGTCAAGCTGCCTATGGTGCCTTTCCATTCGTGGCTGCCAGACACCTATGCGGCATCGCCCGCCGCTGCGAGCATTCTGCTTTCGGGTGTTCTGGCAAAGACAGGTGGCTATGGCCTGATCCGCTTCGTGGTCATGCTCTTCCCCGGTGCTGCGGCGCATCTCGCACCCATCGCCATGACGCTTGGCGTGGTCGGTATTCTGTACTGCGCATGGCTTGCCGTGGCGCAGGACGATATCAAGCGCCTCATTGCCTATTCCTCCATCAGCCATCTTGGTTTCATCCTGCTGGGTGTGTTCTCGGGCACACGCATCGGTATGGAGGGTGCCATCGCCCAGATGGTGGCGCATGGTCTCAGCACGGGCGCTCTGTTCGTGATCGCAGGGCTTCTGGAAGATCGTCTGGGGACGCGTGACATGTCGCGCATGGGTGGGCTCTGGCCTGCCATGCCGCAGTTCTCGGCACTGGCCATGTTCTTCGCCGCGGCCTCGCTTGGCCTTCCGGGGCTGGGCAACTTTGTCGGTGAGTTCTTGGTGCTCATGGGCACATGGCAGGTCAGCCATACCATGACGTTCTTCGCAGCGGCTGGTCTGGTGCTGTCGTCGGTCTACTCGCTCACTATGATGCTGCGCGTCTTCTATGGTCCGAAAAAGACCGATGCCGTGGCACCGCTTGGTGCGCCTTCCGTGCCGCATCTCGCTGTCCTTGGTGTGGCAGCCCTTCTTCTCCTTGCGCTTGGCGTCTATCCGCAGCCGGTTCTCAACCTGTCGGCACCGGCCAGCCCCCATGTCGTGAGCATCGCTCAGGAGCAGGCCCAGTAATGTCTTTCTCGTTCCTCCCCAATGCGGTGCTGGTGCTGTGCCTCGGAAGCCTGGTGCAGCTCGCAGCCATCTCCTGGCGGCGTCATGTCGTTCGTGATGCCATTCTGTGCGTGATCGTTCTTCTGGCATCGCTGGCCTCGATCATGCTGCCGACCGTGCTCGTCATGACGGGTGCCACCCCGCTTTTTGCCCCCGATACATGGGCCTCTTTTGCCGGTGCGCTGATCATTCTCTCCGCACTGGCAATCGTGCTGATGTCGCGCCATGGCGCCATCAGTGCTGACCCGAGTGTGAACAGCGAGTATTTCCTGCTGCTCACACTGGCCACACTGGGTGGCGTGGCCATGACCGGCGCGGTTCATTTCGTGTCGTTCTTCCTTGGTCTCGAAACGCTCAGCCTGGCCCTGCTTGGCCTGATCGCGTTCCACAACCAGCGTCTCGACGCCGGTGAAGCCGCGATGAAGTATCTGCTTCTTTCGGGTGTCGCATCGGCCACGATGGTGTTCGGTTTTGCGCTGATCTACGCCGAGACCGGATCGCTGCGCTTTGCAGCCCCCGATCTCAGCCATGTTCCCGAGCCGATCATTGGTGTGATGGGGGTTATCCTCATCCTGTCAGGCATGTTCTTCAAACTGTCTGCCGTGCCGTTCCATCTCTGGCTGGCCGATGTGCTTGAAGGCACGTCCGTACCGGTGGCCGCCCTGGTCGCCGTGACATCCAAGATCGCGCTTTTTGCGGCCATGCTGCGCTACTTCTCCGCCGTCAATCTTTATGCGCCCAGCGCACAGGTGAACGAGATCCTGATCGTGGCCGTGCTCAGCATGCTGGGTGGTAACCTGATGGCCGTGGTGCAGACGGATCTGCGTCGCCTGCTTGCCGGGTCGTCCATCGCGCATGTGGGCTATCTGCTGGTGGCCTTCCTGTCACCGGGGCCGTTCGGCGTGGCTTCGGCTGCCTTCTACCTTGCGGCCTATGCGATCTCGACGCTTGGCGTGTTTGCCATCATGAACGGTGTGCTGCCCCAGGGTACTGATATCCGTGAATGGCACGGGCTGTTCCGTCGCAAGCCTGCTGCAGCGCTGGCCATGTCGATCATGCTGATTTCGCTTGCAGGTATTCCCCCGGCAGTCGGCTTCTTTGCGAAGTTCTATGTGGCCGCTGCGGGCGTTTCGGCCCATCGTACGCTTCTGCTCTTCGTCCTGATCGCCAGCAGCACGATCGGTCTGTTCTATTATCTGCGCCTGATCCTGATCATGCTGACGCCTGCGCCAGCAGATCGCGAGACCCGCGCGGAGCTGACGGCGCCTACGCCGGTCAATGCAGCACTGATCACCGTGCTGGCCTGCGCCACCATCCTGCTGGGCATTTGCCCGAGCACGCTGGTCCAGCGCAGCCAGTCTCTGGTTGTGGCCCCGCCTCTCCCCGCGGCGCCAGCAACCTTGCCCTGACGAAGGCTCTCCCGAACTGGCGACTAAATGGCCGCCAGTTCAGAAAGTCGATGAAAGCTACATGTCCGTCGGGCGTGCAGCTTTTTTTATGCGCATTGCCCGGTCGGGAGAGGTATCACCGGGTCATGAGTTCCGCCCCCATTCGCAAAGGCTGGTGTCCAGCACTTCATGCCCCGATGCAAACGCATGATGGCTGGCTGGTGCGTGTCACCCCGGACCCCACAGGACTGAACCCCGAGCAATCGGCCTTTCTGGCGGATTATGCCGCGCGTCATGGCAATGAGCGCATCACGCTCACCCTGCGCGGCAACCTCCAGCTTCGGGGGCTCGATCATCAGGCCGCGCTCGATTTCACGTCGCGTGCTGTGGCGCATGGTCTGGGCCTCGCGGCACCACAGCAGGAAGCACGCCGCCGCATCCTGTTTGCATCGCCTCTGGCTGGTCTCGATCCCGATTGCGCTGACGATACCTTGGCTCTCGCGCATGAAATCACGCATGCGATGCAGGATTTGCCGCCCTCATGGCATCCGCCGGAGAAATTCAGCCTTGCTGTCGATGGTGGTGGACTGGTCCCCTCAGGGGCGCTGCGGGGTGATCTGGCCCTGCGCCACGAGGCAGGAGCGTGGATTTTGTACGAAGGCGCCCTGAGGCATCAACCGGACAGGACAGATCTGGTCGATGAAGTGCTGGCGGCGCTCCAGCGTTCTGCGCATCGGGCCGTTGCAGATCGGGCATTGCATCGGGCGGCACCATTTAGAGGGACGATACCGCCCTTGCTTGGTCCCTTCCTGCCCGGGTGTTTTGGTGCTGTGGCGGTGCTGGGGGAAATCAGTGCCCAGACTCTTGCCTCCATCGCTTCTGCCGGCGCAGCGATACGGCTGACACCCTGGCGCGGGCTGGTGCTTGATCGCCCTGTCGCAGCCCATGACCTGATAACCGACCCTCAGGATAGGCGAGCGGATCTCGTCGCCTGTCCGGGCGCAGGGCGCTGCGCACAGGCCCATGCGCCAACACAACGCGATGCGCTGTCGCTGGTGACTGAACTGCGCGGCAGACGGCTCCATGTCTCGGGATGCGCCAAGGGATGTGCTTCGCACGGTATTCATGATGTGACTCTGGTGGCGGGGCCAAAAGGATATGATCTCGTCTGGCAGGGGAGTGTCTCTGATCAACCTGCCGAGTCTGGTCTTGACATCGAGGACGTGCGAAGGCGTTTGCGTCGGGCATGACAGGAAGAAACGAGATGGCCCATGACCGGGGGGAGCGCA